>JAPLCL010000401.1 GCA_026392265.1 Actinomycetota bacterium | reverse complement strand
GGGATGGCGACGCCGCCGGGATAGCCGAAGATGACTTCGCAGCCCTCGTGCTCGAGGGCAGCGACGAGGGCTTGCGCCCCTTTCATTCTCTTGTCTGGTGTCATTGGAGCACAGCTCCCTTCTCCGCGCCGGAGACGAGTTTGACGTAACGGGCAAGATACCCGGTTACGCCGGCGCGCGGCGTGATGGGCGGCTGCGCCGCCCGGCGCCGCGCGATCTCCACTTCGTCGACGTCGAGCGTGAGACTACGGGCGGGGATATCGATGCTGATGGTGTCGCCCTCCTGGACAAGGCCGATGAGCCCGCCGGCGTACGCCTCGGGCGCCACGTGGCCGATGGCGGCGCCGCGCGTGGCGCCGCTGAAGCGGCCGTCGGTGATGAGCGCCACGTCCTTGTCGCGCCCCTGGCCGGCGAGCATCGAGGTGGCGCTGAGCATCTCGGGCATGCCGGGGGCGCCCTTGGGGCCCTCGCCGCGGATCACGACCACCGAGCCGGTACGGATGGCGCCGTCGGCGATAGCTGCCACGGCGTCTTTCTCGCTCTCGAAGACCTGCGCCGGGCCGCTGTGGCGCAGCATCTCGTCGGCCACGGCACCTTCTTTGACCACGGCGCCGTCGGGGGCAAGGTTGCCGAAGAGCACGGCCAGGCCGCCGGTGGCGTGGTAGGCCTTGTCGAGGGGCCGGATCACGTCGTCGTCGACGACGCGGGCGCCGGCCACCGCCTCGGCGACGGTGCCGCCGGCCACGGAACGGGCGGAGCCGTCCATGAGGCCGGCGTCGATGAGCTGCTTCATGACGGCCTGCACGCCGCCGGCCCAGTACAGGTCTTCCATATGGTGGGCACCGGCCGGCGCCAGCTTGCAGATGTGCGGCACGCGGGCGGCGACCTCGTTGATGCTCCGCAGGTCGAACTCGAGGCCCGCCTCGGTGGCGATGGCGGCGAGATGAAGGACGGTGTTGGTGCTGCAACCCAGGCTGGCATCCGCCGCGAGGGCGTTGCCGACTGCGGCCTCGGTGAGCAGGTCGCGCGGCTTGAGATCGGCGGCCAGCACGTCCATGACCTGGGCGCCGGCGTCCTTCGCGTAGCGCAGGCGCTCGCTGTACGGCGCCGGGATCGTGCCGTTGCCGGGCAGCGCCATGCCGATGACCTCGGCGAGGCAGTTCATGGAGTTGGCGGTGAACATCCCCGAGCAGGAGCCGCAGGTGGGGCAGGCGCCGCATTCGATGGCCTTGAGGCCATCGTCGTCCAGAGCGCCGGCCTGGTGGCGGCCCACGGCTTCGAACACGCTGTTGAGGTCGATCGTGCGGCCGTCCAGGTGGCCGGCGAGCATGGGCCCGCCCCCCACCATGATGGCGGGCACATTGAGGCGCATGGCGGCCATGAGCATGCCGGGCACGATCTTGTCGCAGGTCGGCACCAGCACCAGCGCGTCGAAGGCGTGGGCGATGGTCATGGATTCGACGGTATCGGCGATGAGCTCGCGGCTAGGCAGGGAGTAGTTCATGCCGAGATGATTCATGGCGATACCGTCGCAGATGCCCATCACGCCGAACTCCAGAGGCACGCCGCCGGCACCGCGCACGCCGGCCTTGACGGCCTCGACGACGCTGCGCAGATGCACGTGGCCGGGCACGACCTCGCTGAAGGCGTTGGCCACGCCGATGAACGGCTTTTCCATCTCGGCGTCGCTGAGGCCGAGGGCGCGCAGCAGCGCCCGGTGCGGGGCGCGCGCCACGCCGCGCTTGATCTCGTCGCTTCTCACGGTGACCACGCCCTTTCCGCGGGGACCGGCGGCGGCCGGCGGAGCCGCGGGCGGCGCCGGCCGAGAACCCAGAATGATACCCGAAACGGTCCGCAAGGCGCGAGGAAGAGGGATTGACCGCCGCCCGCCGCGGGCATGGTAACCCCGAGCACGTAGCCGGGCGAAGGCGTAAGAAGATACCCCAGTGGGTATCAACGAACGTCCCCGTTGTTCCAGGAGGTTCACCATGCAGGCAGTCGAGTACGGCGTCGGCCGCGACCTGACCGGGTCATACGACACGGTCCTGCCGCG
>JAPLCL010000148.1 GCA_026392265.1 Actinomycetota bacterium | reverse complement strand
CGGGGGCGCTCGTCGCCGTGCAGCTGGGCGCCCAGACTGTCATCGGCGTAGTCCTGGAGCTGCGCCCCACGACCGCGCACGAGGGCCGCGTGCTGCCGGTGCGCGACCTCCTGGACGTGCCGGCGATCCCCGCCGAGCTGCTCGATCTCGCCCGCGAGGTCGAGAGCTACTACCTCACCTCGTTCTCGGCCGCGCTCTCTCTTGTGTGCCCACCGACCGGCGCGCTCAAGGTCGTGCGCCAGTACGAGCTCACGGCGGGTGGGCTGGCCGCTCGTGAGGCCGGCGAGGAAGGCCTCGACGAGGTCGTCGGCCTCAAGCTGCCGGCGGGCCCGCTGACGAAGCTCGGCGAGCGTTACCGGCGCAAGGGCTGGGTGCGCATCGCCTATCGCGTCCACGTGGCAGGGGCGACACGCGCCAGCCGCGCGCTCAGGCGCGGCAGCGGGACGCCGCCGCGCCTCGGCCCGCGGCAACGCGCCGCCCTGGAGCTCGTCGAGCAAGCCGGGGTCTTCGACGAGCGCTCGCTGCGCGCGACCACAGGCCTTTCGCTGCCGGCACTGAGGAAACTTCTCGAGGCCGGCGCGCTCGTAGAGGCCGCGTTCGCCGGCGAGCAGAGCGACCGGCCGGACGGCGGGGCAGAGGCGTCGTCGGGCGGCGGCGCGGAGTCTGCGGCCCCGCCGCCCGTCCTCGCCCAGGCCGCCCGCCTCCAGGCGTGCGCCAGACTGGGCGACGCGCCCGACCTGCTGCCCGAGCAACGCCACGCACTGCACGCAATCCTCTGCGAGGCGCGCCCCGGCGACGAAGTGCTCGTGCACGGGGTCACCGGGAGCGGTAAGACCGAGGTGTACCTGCAGGCCGCCCAGGCCGCTCTGGAGGGCGGCCGCTCGGTGCTGCTCCTGGTACCCGAGATCGGGCTCACCGGGCAGACCGTGGACCGCGTGCGCGCGCGCTTCGCCGGCCACGAGGTCGCGGTATTGCACTCGGGTCTCACGGCGCGCGAACGGCTGCTCGCCTATCGCTCCGTCGCCCGCGGCGAGGTGCGTATCGTCGTCGGGGCGCGGTCGGCGGTGTTCGCACCGTTGCGCGAACTGGGGCTCATCGTCGTCGACGAAGAGCACGACACCTCGTACAAGCAGGACGCCGAGCCCGCCTACGACGCCCGCACGGTGGCTCGCTGGCGAGCCGCACGGAGCGGCGCGGTGGTCGTCCTGGGCTCGGCCACGCCGAGCGTCGAGAGCTATGCCCGCGTGCCTCTGCACGTGGACCTGCGCCTGCGCGTGGACGGCTCGCAGCCGCCGGCCCTGGAGATCGTGGATATGCGCGACCACCACGGGATCTTCTCCGGCCCGTTGGCGCAGGCGCTCACGGCGACCGTGGACGCCGGCGAGAAGGCCATCCTCTTCCTCAACCGGCGCGGCTTTGCCTCGTACCTGGTCTGCGACCACTGCGGCTTCACCTGGATGTGCCCGCACTGCGACGTCACCTTGACGCTGTTCGGAGGCCACAGCCTGCGCTGCCGCACTTGCGGGCACGACGAGGCGGCGCCCGGCACGTGCCCGTCCTGCGGCAGCGCCGAGCTCGTGCGCTACGGGTTCGGCACCGAGCGCCTCGAGCGCGAGGTCGTCGGCCTGCTGCCCGGCGTGGAACTACTGCGCCTCGACTCCGACGTGGCGTCTTCGTACGGGCGGCTGCGCGCGGTGCTGGAGCGCTTCGCGCAGCCGGGGCCCAAAGTGCTCGTCGGCACCCAGATGATCGCCAAGGGGCACCACTTTCCCGACGTCACGCTCGTGGGGGTGGTCAATGCCGACCTCACGCTGCACTTTCCCGACTTTCGCGCCGAGGAGCGTACCTTCGCGATGCTGATCCAGGTGGGCGGGCGTAGCGGTCGCGGCGAGCGTCCGGGGCGCGTGATCGTGCAGACTCTGAGCCCCGGGGCGAGGCCCATCGCGATGGCCGCGAGCGGCGAAGAGGAGCGGTTCTACGCCGAGGAGATGGAGCGGCGCCGCGACCTCGGCTACCCCCCGGCCGGGACCCTGGTCGGCCTCGAACTCTCCGGGACGTCGCAGCAGAAGGTCGCTATCGCCGGGCGTTTCACCGCCGAGAGGCTCACGGCACGGCTGAGTCACGGCGAGATCGTCCTCGGCCCCGGCCCGTTGTGGCGCGAGCGCGGCCGTCACGCCTGCCGGGTGGTGGTTAAGACTGCCGAAATAGGGCAAACTCTGGATACACTGAGAGCGTGGCTCCAGGCTAACCGCGACAGGTTCGCCGCGCGAGGCGTGAGGCTGGTCCCCGACGTGGACCCGCAGTGGCTGTGACCGCGAGCTGAGGTACCATAGGCACATGATAGAGACGAAGCAGAGCGATCGCGAACAAGTCGATCTTGGCCGACGAGAGCGGGAGGCGCGCAGGGACATCCGCGTCATCGGCGATCCGGTGCTGCGCGAACACGCCCTCGAGGTGACCGTGTTTGACCGCGGTCTGCGCAAGCTCGCCAAGCGCATGATCCGTATCATGCACGACGCCCCCGGAGTCGGTCTGGCGGCGCCGCAGATAGGCGTCCTGCAGCGCATGTTGGTGTACAACGTGGACGACGATCCCAAGGTCCTGGTCAACCCACTGCTCGACGAGTTCTCCGCGGAGATCGAAGAGAGCGACGAAGGGTGCTTGAGCGTGCCCGGCGTGACCATGCCGGTGAGCCGGCCCGTGAGCCTGCGGGTGCGGGCCGTCGACGCCGACGGCGAGCCCCTCGAGTTCCACGCCGAGGGCCTCGAGGCGCGCGTCATCCAGCACGAATACGACCACCTCGAGGGCGTGCTCATCGTCGACCGTACGTCGCGCAGCGCCCGCGCCGCCGCCCTGCGTGAGCTGCGCGTCCGTGAGGGCGCCGGCCTGCACGGCGCGGTCGGCGGAGGTCTGTGAGCCGCCTGCGGTTCGCCTTCGCGGGCACCGCGCCGTTCGCCGCGCTCGTGCTCGCGGGGCTCATGGCCGCGGACGCGGCCCCTGTCGCCGTCGTCACCAACCCCGACCGGCCGCGCGGGCGCCACGGCACGCCGCAGCCTCCGGCGATCAAGCTCGCCGCGCGCCAACGCGGGCTGCCGGTGCTGCAGCCGCAGAACGTATCCGCGCCCGAGTCCGTGGCTGAGCTCCTCGCGCTCGGGCCGGAGGTCTTTGTGGTCTGTGCCTACGGGCAGATCGTCGGGCAGAGCCTGCTTGACGCTCTTCCCATCGTGGTCGTGCACCCTTCACTCGTGCCGCGCTGGCGCGGCGCCGCGCCCGTGGAGCGGGCGCTGATGGCGGGGGAGACCGAGCTGGGCGTCACCATCCTCAAGATGACCGCCGGCGTGGACGAGGGACCCGTGGGCGACGCGCGCCTCGTGCACGTGCCCGCCGATGCCGACGCCGGGCGAGCCTACGAGCTGCTGGCGCCGGCCGCCGTCGACGGCGTGCTGGCCACGCTCGACGGCATGGCCGCCGGCACGCTGCGCTGGCGCCAGCAGGAGGGCGTGCCGAGCTACGCGGCCAAGGTCACGGCGCAGGACAGACTCATCGACTGGACGCGCCCGGCGAAGACGATCGTCGCTCAGGTTCGCGCCTTGGCGCCGCACATCGGCGCCGTGACGGACCTCCTCGGCAAGCGCACGCTCCTCTGGCGGGCGGCGGCCGGCAGCGGGCCGCTCCCGGCCGCGAGCGGGGAGCGCCTGGCTCTGCCGGCCGGCGACGGCTGGGTGGACGTGCTGGAGCTGCAGCAAGAGGGCCGCAGCCGCATGACGGCCGGCGAGTTTCTGCGTGGCGCCGGCCGCGCTCTGGCGGCGCCGTGACGGCCACGCCCGGCAGCGGCCGGCCCGACGGTTCGGTCAGCCCGGCGCGCGCCGCCGCGTGGCACGCGCTCCGGCGCGTGCGCTCCGGCGGCGGCCGTTTCGACGACTCCCTGGCCGCATTTCCCGAGCTCGAGAGACTGAGCGAGCGTGACCGCGCGCTCGCCAACGAGCTCGTCGTCGGGACGGTCAAGCGTCGTGGCTCGCTCGACGCCGTCCTCGGCGCTTTCACCAAGGCGCCGCTGGCCGATACCGACGCCGAAGTGCTCGACGCACTGCGCCTGGCGGCGTTTCAGCTCCTCTTCCTCGACCGCGTGCCCGCCTACGCCGTTGTCGACGACGCCGTGGCACTGACCGCCCGCAAGGGAAAGCGTACGCAGGGGTTCGTGAACGCGGTGCTCCGTAACGTCGCCGAAGACGGGCGCGAGAGCTTCGCGACGCTGTCCGACGGCGAGGGCGCGCGCGCCTGGGCGGTGCGCCATTCGTCCCCCGTGTGGCTGGTGAAGCTGCTGCGCCGCGAGCTCGGCGACGACGCCGCGGAGCGGTTTCTTGTGGCCGCCGACGGGGCCCCCGAACGCTGCCTGCGGGTCAACACGCTCAAGGCCGATGTGCCGGCGGCGCGTGCGGCGCTGGCCGCCGCCGGCTTGGCCACGACAGGCGTACCGGGGCTGCCCGCGGCGCTCGTCTACGACGGCCCCGCGCTCGAGCGCTCGGCGCCGTTCCGTG
This sequence comes from Actinomycetota bacterium, assembly GCA_026392265.1. GTDB lineage: Bacteria > Actinomycetota > Thermoleophilia > UBA2241 > UBA2241 > CAIXSE01. The sequence continues at coordinate 714 of JAPLCL010000148.1, read as the reverse complement.
ACGGGCTCGTGACGCCGCAGTCGCAGGGCTCTCAGGTCGCCGGAGTGGTGGCCGCCGCCGGCGTCGGACCGGGCGCCACCATCCTCGACCTGTGCGCCGCGCCGGGCACCAAGACGGCACAGCTCGCGGCGGCGGCGCCCGGCGCACGGATCACCGCGGTCGACAGCGACGAGCTGCGTCTCGAGGTGATGCGCCAGAATCTGGACCGACTCGGCGTGCACGGCGTCGAGATCGTGCAGAGTGACGTCCTCGAACTGCCTGCCGCCTTCGACGGCGCCTTCGACGCCGTGCTGCTCGACGCGCCCTGCAGCGGCCTCGGCACGCTGGCCTCTCGCGCCGACCTGCGCTGGCGGCGCCGCGAGGCGGACATCGCCCGCCTCGCGCAACTCCAGCGCCGCCTCATCCGCCGTGCCGCGCGCTGCGTGCGGCCGAGCGGAGTCCTCACGTATGCCGTCTGCACGCTGCCGCAGGCCGAGACCCTGGGAGTCGTAGAGACCCTGCTTGCCGAGGGCGGCTGGCAGGCGGACGATCTCGGCGCCGCCTGGCCTGGCATGGGGCATCCGGCGGCCGGCGGCTATCTGCTGGTGCTGCCGCCGGAGCGGGGCGCCAGCGGCTTTTTCGTCGCCCGGCTGCGTCGCATCGCGGGAGCGGAAGGGTAGAATGACGGCGCGGCTCGCGAGCCGCGCCGATCACGCCTCACGGAGGAGATCATGA
>JAPLCL010000127.1 GCA_026392265.1 Actinomycetota bacterium | reverse complement strand
GCGCGAATCGCATGCCGCTGGCGCCCCCGCCACGACATTCGTAGAATGGCACGGTCGAAAGGGGTGCCATGCGCAGACAGTCGCTGGACAAGACCGACATCGCCATCATCGGCCACCTGCAGGTGGACGGGCGGCGCGCGTACACGACCATCGCCAAGGACCTCGGCATCTCGGAGGCCAGCGTGCGGCAGCGCGTGGCGCGGCTGCTGCGCACCAATGTCATCCAGATCGTGGCGGTCAGCAGCCCGCTCGACCTGGGGCTCATCTGGGCGCAGGTGCACCTGCGCGTCGAGGGCCAGCGCCTGGAGGCGGTCGCCGAAGCGGTCGCCGAGCTGCCGCAGGTCGACTACGTGAGCATCTGCGCCGGCAACTTCGATGTCATCGTGGGCATTGTCGCCCACGACCGTGAGGAGCTCATGGACGTGCTCGTCAATCACATCCGCACCATCCCGGGCATCGTCCAGGCCGAGTTTCTGCTCAATCTCAAGATCCTCAAGGACAACTACGAGTGGTCGCCGGGCGAGGGTCCGGAGCGGTCCTAGAGATGAGCGATCAAACCCGCCCCCACGTGCACACCCCGCCGCCCGGCCCGAGCAGTGCGGCGCTCATGAAGCGCGGCGGCGACATCCTCCTCGGGGCGTCGCTGATCGGCGCCGGCCGGCGAGCAGTACACCGGCGGGACGTTCGCCGGCAATCCCGCCGCCTGCCTCATGGCGACCAAGCTCCTTGAGATCGTGGGGCGCGACAAGGTGCTCGACAACGTCGCCGCGCTCGAAAACGTCGCCAAGACCAAGTTCGGCGCCATGAAGGACAAGTACGAGATCGTCTACGCCATGGAGCGCCGAGGCGTGGCGCCCATCTACGAGCCGGCGTTCAACTACCTGCGACCCACGCCGGCGCTCAACCAGCCGCCGGAGCTGGTCGCGCTGGGCTGCGACATCGTGGAAGAATGCGCGGCAGAGGTGAGCAAGGCGCACGCCAAGGGCGTGAAGTGACCCCTAAGGAGACGAGCAGATGACCTACGAGGAGCTGCCGTTCAGCGGCATCGCGACCTTCTTCAAGGCGCCGCTGGTGGCGGCGCCGACAACGGCAGATGCCGACGTCGCCGTCATCGGCATCCCGTGGGACCAGGGCACGACCAGCCGGTCCGGGGCGCGCATGGGGCCGCGCGCCCTGCGCGAGACGTCGACCATGTGGGCCTTCCAGAACGGGCTCGAGCCGTTTTACGACGGCGAAGCCGGGGTGAAGCTCCTCGGCGGGGTGCGTTGGGCCGACTGCGGCGACGTCGTGATCGGGCCCATGTGGACGGCGGAACGCTACCACGCCGCCGCCGTCGAGCGGCTGCGGCCGCTGATGGAGACGGGCGTCTTCCCCGTCACCCTTGGCGGCGACCACTCCATCACGTACCCCGTGCTCAAGGCACTCAGCGAAGCTCGCGAGGGCGAGCCCTTCCAGCTCGTGCAGTTCGACACCCACATGGATTACTGGGACGAGGAGGGCGGCCAGC
>JAPLCL010000128.1 GCA_026392265.1 Actinomycetota bacterium | reverse complement strand
CGACCGAAAAACGTGCCCTGGCCCTCGACGGCCCACGAGCAGTGCTCGTACTCGCCGATCACGCCGGCGCCGGCGGCGAACACGGCCTTGCGCACCAGGTCGGCGTCGTCGACCGGCACGAAGCCGACCAGCTTGAGGGCGTCGGCGGCGGCCGGCGCCAGCGGCGCTGCCCCTTCCAGCCCGAGCAACTCCGCGACGATATCGGCGATGCCGCCGCGCGCCTTGTCGAGGTTGGTGTGGGCGGCGATGACGGCGACGCCGTCCCGCGCCGCGCGCAGCGCCAGCCTCCCGGCTTCGGTGTCGTCGCTGAGACGTTCGAGCGGGTCGAAGATGAGGGGGTGATGCACGAGCAGTACGTCGCACCCCAGGCGTGCCGCCTCGTCCAGCGCGGCATCGTCAACCTCGAGGGCGACCAGCACACCGCGCACCTCGTCGCCCGGCGACCCGACCTGCAGCCCTACGTGGTCCCAAGGCTCGGCCAGATCGAACGGCGCGAGACGGTCGACCACCGCTATGACATCGCGTACCTGCATATCCGCGATTCTACAGTAGCGGCGCCGTCGCGGCCCCAGGGGAGTACCTCTCGGCTGTCGGCCTATCGCTGCTTTGGCCGCAACGCGCCGCGAACGACCGGCACGATGGTCGTGCTCGGCGCCGCGGCTGGGCGCACGACTGTCGGCCTGATCAGCGTGTGGCTCTGGGCCGGGGAGTCATACGACCTCTCGATCAAGTACGGCCCAGCCGGCCTGAGCACGCTGTGCTCGGCATCTGATCGGTAGTTGTCGCTCACGTCAGTCCTTGTCCGCATCTGCAGGCGCTTCCCATCCTACCCCAGTTCTGATCGTCGTGACTTGCAGATTCATGCCCGGGAGGCGCACGGCATTGATCTTCCCGGTTTCCCGAAATTCGCTTCGGCAGCGCGGGCTCTCCACCGTCACCAGCAGCAACTCGTAGTCCATGCCGCGTCGCTCAGTGACGCCAAGCTGGGAGACGACGCTCTGGTAGACCTGCTGGGCAACGCCGGGTGGCAGATCTGCCGGGATGTCCACGGTGGGAACCGTCGTGAGTCGTTCCCTGGACTCCTCGTCCTTCATGACCTCGATGAGCGGGTCGAACGGGACATCAACCTGCATCTCGGCGGCCACATCCTTCCACACAGCCCAGAGGGTGTCGGCGAGCCCCAGGCTCTCTGCCTTGACTACCTTCAGGCCGGCGTCCGCGGCTTCGCGTCGGCCCACCGGATAGCCGTGATGGAAGAACGCGCTGTTGAACGACTCGGCGATGGCTTTCGCCTGATTCTTGTCGTCCATGTGAAGACCGAGGAGCTTCTCGCCCATGGAGAGCGCCAGATTGGTGCCGCGCTTCGCAGATCCGACAGCGATGGCCCCAACATCTCGGATCGCCAGCTCAAAGGCTCGCTCGAGCGGTACCTGATCGGTGATCCCAACATCATTCCTCAGGAACTCGAGGAAGTGCCGCACGTCCTCTGAGCCGAACACTGTCTCTTCGATCTCGCCGGTGGGATGGCCGTCTGGGCCCGAGACACGGCGGCGTTGGACGAGCTGAATATCCACAGGCCCGAGGTTGGCGAACGGGTGCATGACCACCTCGTTCGCGCCCAGAGCCAGTAACGTCGCGGCGCTGTACGCCGAAAAGGGCAGCAGGACCCCTACGGTCGTGAAGCGCTCTCGAAGGATACTGATCGTGCGCCATGCCACGGTGGGGTCGCCGCCGTTGCTGACCACAAGGAGGTCCACGGCATCGCCCTGATCGCCGATGCACAGAACTTGCTCCGCGATGTGCGGAATGACGTCCGATGCCATCTGAGCCTGCGCTCCCGGGCGGCTACTCGTCACGTAGGCGATGACGGGCCGGCTACGGCGCTCCTCGATAATGCTGTACAGCGCGGCGCGTTCAGCGAATCCCATGGAGCTCCCGTTCACTGGAGTCTGTTGCCTCGGCCGCCACGGCCAATGGTCGCGAGCTCACGGAGCCGAACGAATCGAGATGGCTGTCAGGCTACGGCGGCGGCGGCCAGCGATGCAATGCCCGCAGGCCCCCGGCCGGTAGACAATGCCCAAGCTCAGCGATCCCGGTTCGGCGGACTGCGCATGGACGACTTGCGTATGGACTCCCGGGCATGACGCAGACCATGGATCGTCAGGTGCCGGAGGGTCCTTCTTGGCGACGGGGAGTCATCTCGTCGGCGACGCCGCCGTGTCCGGATGAACGCTCGGTGCGCGACTCAGGCTGCGAATGGGTCCTGGGCGGTCACGCCCCGTGCGGGGCACTCAACCGCCGAGCCCGCCGAAGAGTCGCCCCAGCGCTTCGCGGACAGCGCTCGCGTCTGGCGGTCCGAGGGCGCCGACCCGGCGCTCGACCAGGCGGTCGTCCAAGGTGAAGATCTTGAGGCGCACCACCGAGGGAGCCGGCAGCCCGGCGGCCGGGAGATCGGCGAGCGGCACGTCCAACGGCCAGCGGCAATGGCCGGCGCTCGTGATCATCGCCAGCACACTGTGGCCGATCACGTTGCCGAGCGCATCTGAGCGCGAAAGTACGAGAGCTGGCCGCCGGCGCCGGGCCGACCCATCGGAGAACGGGAACGGTACGACCACGACGTCCCACTGCTCAAAGGCCACGGTAGGCCTCGTCGTCTTCGTCCGTGGCCCACTCCGAGAGCTGAGACTGCAAGGCGTCGGCGAACGCCTGGTCGAGCGCCACGGCCTTGCGCACCGTGACGGCGCCACCATCGGCGATCTCAAAAGCCAGCACGTCGCCCTTCTCGAGGCAGAGAGCCTTGCGCACGGCCGCCGGCACAGTCGTCTGATACTTGCTCGTCAACTTGCTCACCGCTCGCGTCGACATTGCCAGCCTCCGGTGTGGGATGGAGCAGGTGGGGGACCCTTACCGCATTACCACCTTACCACCTTACTACCTTACCACCAGATCATCCAAGCTGAGGGACGATCCTCGAGGCTGAGGGCGGGGCCGATCGTAGTCTCCCCTGGGGCGCTTGTCAGCGCCTCACTGAGGCGAAGGAGGTTACGTTGAACGCCGGGTGCGGGTGACGTTGATGGTGACTGCGCCGATGGGCTCGCGAGTCTCCCCCGGCGTTGTTGCCGTTCGACCGTCTTCCGTCGGCGATACCGTTGGTTGTACCTCCAACGGTGCCGTTGGAAGTACCCTCAACGGATTCGGCCGTTCTCGACTATGTGCCCGCCGGCAGGCGGCGTGGGCTGAACGCGAACGTCAACGTCGACGCCATCGTCGACGCCACCTTCACGTCGCGTGTGATGGTAATGCGGTGCGGGTCGCTTTGCCGCAAGGGAAGCGGATGGCGAGATGCGCCGTGGCCGGCCTCGATGCGGGGGACTGCGTATAGACTTCCGCGCATGACGAAGAACATCGGTCGACAGGCGCCGGGAGTCCTTCTCGGCGACGAGGCATCGCCAGCGTCCGGGACCGGCGGCCGCGCCCTCCACCCGTGGCTCATCGTGCTCGCCCTGGCGCCCGGCATCATCCTCACGCTTGCCGATGCCACGGTGATGACGATCACCGTGCAGAAGATCATCCGTGAGCTGGGCGGCTCCGTCGTCTCGGTGTCGTGGGTGATGAACGGCTACAACCTCACGCTCACCGTGCTCTTCCTTACCATGGGCCGGCTCGGCGATCGCTATGGCCACAAACTCGTCTTCACCCTGGGCCTCGCGCTGTTCACTGCCGCCTCGTTGCCGTGCGCCTTGGCGACGAGCGTGCACGCCCTGGTCGCCTGGCGTGTGGTGCAGGGCGTCGGCGCCGCGGCCGTCGTCCCTACGGCGCTCGCCCTGCTCCTGCAGGCGTTCCCGGAGAGTCGCCAAGGCTTCGCCGCCGGCCTCTTCGGAGCCCTGAGCTCGCTGGCCGCCGCCGCCGGCCCGGTGCTCGGCGGTATCCTGGTCTGGTACTGGGGCTGGCCGGCGGTCTTCTGGTTCAACCTGCCGGTGGGCGCGCTCGGCGTCGTCCTCGCGCTCACGCTCATGCGCGGGCTTCACACTCCGCGCACCCGCGCCGCTCTCGACTGGCCCGGCGTCGCTCTGGTCAGTGCAGGCCTCTTCTGCCTTACGCTGGCGATCATCCAGGGGAACGACTGGGGCTGGGTCTCCGGTGCCGTCGTGGGTCTGTGCTTCGGCGGCGGCGCCCTACTCGCCGTCTGGATCTGGTGGGAGCTCCGCGTCACCTCGCCGCTCTTCGACCTGCGCCTGTTCCGCGACCGCACCTTCGCCGCCGCCAGCACGGCGATCATGACCGTCGATACGGCGATGATGGGCACCATGTTCATGCTCGTGATCTTCATGATCGCGATGATGGACTTCAGCGAGCTCAAGGCCGGCCTCGCGATCGCCACCCTGCCGGTGGCCGTGATGGTGCTCACGCCGCCCGCCGGCTGGCTCACCGACCGCATCGGGCCGCGCCTGCCGGCCGTGATCGGCGCCCTGCTCAGCGCCGCCGGCCTCTTCGCGCTTGGGCATATGGCGCGCACCGACCCGCTCTCCGGCGTGCTCTGGCGCAGCGGGCTGGTCGGCGCCGGCATCGGGCTCTCGCTGCCGGCACTGCTGGCCGCCGGCATGAGCGCCGTGCCCGGCGGCCACAAGGGCGCCGGCGCCGGCATGCTCAATACGGCGCGCCAGCTGGGCTTCTTGCTCGGGGTAGCGATCATCGTCGCGGTGTTCACCCACACCATGGGCATCGCCGTGAACCGCTCCGCCGACGCAGGTCAGGCGCTCACCCGAGCACAGGAAGGTATCAGCGCGCCGGTCAAGGTCCGCCTCGTCAAGGAGCTCGACAAGATCCGTACCATCGACGCCACTTCAGGCATGGACCAGATCCGCAAGGTAGCGCACCCCATCGCCGAAGACATCGGCGGCCAGGTGGGTCTCGTGGAAGGCATCGTCCTGCTGCAGCTGAAGAACCGCCTCGAGGAGACGCTCTGGGACGAGGTCTCGGCGGCCTTCACGTGGCCGTTCTATACAGCGGGCATCTTCGCGGTGATCGGCGCCCTGGCGGGCGCCTTGCTGCCGCGGCGCCTGCCGCGCCGCTCCGTGCCGTAACGGCCTGCGGCCGCGGCCCGCCTCAGATCGACTCGAGCTCCGCCAGCCGCTGCGCCACGAGGTCGTCGGCGGCGCGCGCCGCCGGCGCGTGCCCCGTCAGGGCGAGCACGAAGGGCTCCTTCTCCAGCGAGTACAGACTCACGTCCGTGAGGGCGACCACGGTGGCCGTGCGCGGCACGTCCTGGATGAGCGCGATCTCGCCGAAGCCCTGGCCGCGGCCGAGCGTCGCGACTTCCCGGCCACCCTTGCTCACCCTGACCCGCCCGTCGGCGATGGCGTAGAAGCAGTCGCCCGGCTCTCCCTCGGTCACGAGGGTCGTGCCGGCGGCGGCCTCGACGGGGACCAAGGCCCGTGCCAGCCCCTCGAGCGCGGGCGCGGGCAGCGGGCTGAAGATCGGGATGGCGCGCAGCAGCTGGATCTCGACCTGCGGCACGTCGGCCGAGTCGTCGATGGTGTGCAGGCGCCGCCAGGCGATGGCGACCAGCACGACGGAGAGCAGCGCGGTGCCCACCAGCGCCGCCGGCGCGCCGCTCAGCCCGACCAGAAGCGGCGCAAGGATCGCCCCGATCGCGAGCCCGGCGGCCATCAGCGACTCGACCAGCGCGAACACCTGCCCCAGCACCTGCGAAGGAGCGGCGCGCTGGAGCAGGATGCGGCTGGTGACATCGAAGACGTCGCGGCCGAGGCCGGCGACGCCGAGCAGCACGAACGCGCCGATCACCGTCGGGAAGACGCCCAGCACGAGGAGGGCCGCGGCCGTCGTAAGGGCGGCGGCGATGAGCGCCGGCGCCAGCCGGCGGCGCGCCACCAGCGTCACCGTGACCGCGGCGCCGAGCAGCCCGCCGACGCCGAAGGCCGAGTCCAGGTAGCCGGCGCCGGACTGGCCCATGTCAAGCGTCGTGATGGCGAGCACCACACAGAGGATGTCGAGCGCGCCCATGACGATGTACTGCGAGCCCATGACGCCGACGAGGGTGCGCGCCGCCGGCTCGCGCCACACGGTGGCGACGCCCGCACGCACCTCGGCGGTCAGCGACACGGCCTCCCCGGGTCCTTTCAGCGACCGCGGCCCGGAGATGCCGATCATCAGGAACGCGGCGGCGAGCGTACACGCGGCCAGCACGCCGGCCGCGAGAGCCGGCCCGCCGAGGCCGAGCAGCACGCCGGTGAGCACCGGGCCGAGGAACACGCTGGCGTTCTCCATCCAGCCTGTGACCACGTTGGCCGCGGTCAGTTCCAGCGGCGAGCGCACGACGCTGGGCAGCAGCGCGGCCTGCGCCGGGCGCGGGATCGAGAGCGCCAGGTTCATGACCGGCGCCAGCACGAACACCAGCGCGCGCGGCGTGCCGTACGCCATGGCCACCGCGAGACCGCCCATGGTCACGCCGATGACCAGCAATCCGATGAACAGCACGCGGCCGGCGCGGGCGCGATCGGTGACGGCGCCGACATACGGAGAGAAGAAGATGCACGGCACCAACTGCACGAGGACGATAAGGCTCACGGCCGCGGCCCCGCCGTTGATATAGGCCCACACGTTCAGCGCCAGCCAGACACCCCACTCCGCCCCGCTGAAGACGAGCCACGCGATCTCGATGCGCAGCAGAGAGCGATTACGGAACGCAGTGACGAACACCCCGGCCTTGGATGCCGGACGATCGGGGCTGCTTGCTTCCACCGTCCCTCCCAGAGCAGTCATCCGTAGTCTATGACGCCCATGGCCCTTCGACGAGGAGCGGAGCCGACGAGACACGGCTGCGAGGCGACGTTAGAGCAAGTACCTCCCCAGTGACGCCGGCGGCCCGCAGGCGATGCCTCGCCGGGCCGCCGCTCAGAGCGACTCGAGCTCCGCCAGCCGCTGCGCCACAAGATCGTCGGCGGCGCGGGCCGCCGGCGCATGCCCCGTCAGGGCGAGCACGAAGGGCTCCTTCGCCAGGGAGTACAGGCTCACATCGGTCAGGGCGACCACCGTGGCCGTGCGCGGCACTTCCTGGATGAGCGCGATCTCGCCGAAGCCCTGGCCGCGGCCCAGCGTCGCCACCTCCTGGCCGCGCTTGGAGACGCTGACACGGCCATCGGCGATGGCGTAGAAGCAGTCGCCTGGTTCACCCTCCGTGATGAGGGTCGTGCCGGCCTTTGCCTCCAGTGGGACCAAAGCACGCGCCAGACCCTCAAGCTCAGGTGCAGGGAGAGGGCTGAAGATGGAGATGGACCGAAGCAGCTGGATCTCGACCTGCGGCATGTCGGCGGCATCGTCGATGGTGCGCAGGCGCCTCCAGGCGAGGGCAACGAGCACGAAGAAGAGGAGCGCGGTGCCCACCAGCCCCGCGCGCGCGCCGCTCAAGCCGATGAGCAGCGGCACGAAGATAGCGGCGAGGACGAGGCCGGCGTCCATCAGGGATTCGAGGAGCGCGAACACCTGGCCCATGACCTGCGGGGGAGCGGCGCGCTGCAGAAGGATGCGCCCCGTGACGTCGAAGACGGTGCGACTCAGGCCTGCGACGGTGAGTAGCACGAAGGCGCCGATCACGGTCGGGAAGACGCCCAGCACACCCAGGGCCAGAGCCGCCGTGAGGATGCCGCCGATGAGCGCCGGCGCCAGACGGCGGCGCGCCACAAGCGTCGCGGTGATGGCGACGCCGATCAGCCCCCCGAGGCCGAAGGCCGAGTTGAGGTAGCCGGCGCCGGACTCGCCGATGCCGAGCGTGGTGATGGCCAGCACCACGTAGAGCACGTCGAGCGCACCGATGAGGATGTACTGCGAGCCCACAACGCCGACCAGGGTGCGCGCCGCCGGCACGCGCCATACCGCGGCGACGCTCTCGCGCACCTCCGCGGTGAGCGACGTCCCCTCCCCACGCTCGCTCAGCGGTCGCGGCCCGGGGATGCCGATCACCGTGAAGGCGCCGACGAGCGTGCAGGCCGCCAGCACGCCGGCGGACAGCTCCGGGCCGCCGAGGCCGAGGAGCACGCCGGTGAGCGCCGGGGCGATGAGAACGCTGGCGTTCTCCATCCAGCTCGAGACCACGTTGGCGGCAGTGAGCTCGAGCGGCGAGTGCACGACGCTCGGCAGGAGCGCCGCCTTCGCCGGACGCGGGACGGAGAGCGCGAGACTCGTGATCGGCGCGAGGATGAAAACGAGCAGGCGCGGCGCGCCGAGGGCCATGGCTGCCGCCAGGCCGGCCATGGTGAGCCCCGAGATCAGCAGGCCGAAGAACAGTACGCGGCCCGCGCGGGCACGATCGGTGATGGCGCCGAGATACGGCGAGAGGAAGATGCAGGGCACAAGCTGTACGAGGATGATGAGGCTCACGGCCGCGGCCCCGCCATTCGTGTAGGCCCACACCGTGAGCGTCAGCCAGACGCCCCACTCCGCCCCGTTGAACGCCAGCCAGGCGACCTCGATCAGCAGCAGCGAGCGGTTGCGGAACGCGGTGGCGAACACCCCGGCGCTGGATCTCGGACGAGCGGCGCTGCGTGCCTCCACGGCCCCCTCCTCACGCAGTCAGCGGTACTCTATGTCGAATGGGGTGTTACGACGAGGGAGTGGAGGCCCGGGGCCCTCGTCCTCGCGTTCGCGACGGTCAGCTCGTCCCTGCGGCGCCGAGCCGCGCAAGCAGCGCTCCCGGATGTCGGGCGAGGCCTCTGTCGCCCCGTGGCCGTAGGCGCCTGCGGCGCCTTGTGATGCCCACGCACCCCGCGCGCCTCTCAGCCGTCTTGCTGTCGTCCTACCTCCCTGACCAGGGCGACAAGCCCTTGCAGGACGCCGACGGCCATGGTCGGCTCCTCGTTGATCAGCCTCAAGAAGTCGGCGCGGGCGATGCGCAACGTCTCGAGGTCGTCCAGGGCGCTGATCGTCGCCGCCCGCGGCGCCCCGTCGAGCAGCGAGAGCTCCCCGAAGCTCTCCCCCGGCTCCAGGACGTCGGCGTGGCCGTCGGGTGTCACGACCTGCGCACTACCGGCGACGATGACATGAAGCACGGCTCCGCGGGCGCCGGCGCGGGCAACGACGGATCCGCGTGAGTAGCGTCGCGGCTCGGCGACGCGGGCCACCTTGAGCAGGCGCCGCTTGGGCAGCCCGGCGAACAGCGGCACGCCGGCCAAGAGCTGCGCCACTTGACGTGCCGCCAATCTGTCTGTCGCGCCCTCGGCCTGGGCCTCGATCGGCTCCTCCGCGGGTCGCGCCACCTCGGCGGACCTCACGATGTCCCCACCGGCCGTGACCATGGAGCTCGGAGCGTCCGCCTCCAGGTCGCGGATGGTGGCGACCACGCCCCGCGAGAGCCCGAGGGCGATCAATGGTTCCTCGCGAAGCAGTTTGAGGAACGCGGGGCGCTCGATGCGAGCCACCGTCACGTCGCCGGCGGACACGACCGTGGCCGCACGCGGGGCGCCGTCGATGAGCGCAAGCTCGCCGAAGAAGTCGTTCGCCTCCAGCACGCGAGCGTGGCCGACGGGCGTCCGCAACTCCGCCCGCCCTTCCAGGATCGCGAAGAACGCGTCGCCCGGCGCGCCCGCGCGCACGAGAGTCTTTCCGTCCGCAAACGTCCGCAACTGGGCCAGTCGGGCAACGGTCTTGAGATGGCCCCGCGACAGGCCGGCGAAGAGGGGGACCTGGGCGAGGCATTTCGCCCATCCGGGCCAGGGCGCTGCGGCGTGCCAGGTCGCGTCGGCGTGGTCCGATGGGCCTCGCGGAGTCATGCGCTCCTCCCTTCTGCAGCGGCCGGCGCGCGCAGGAGCACCGGCTTGGCGAGCGTCGAGCACAAGAGCGTCTTCATGGTGATCCCCCTTCCGAAGCCGGCGGGCGCCCCCGGGTCTCCCGGGGAGGCGCGCCCCACGGCACCGTCTCTATCACACGGGCCTCGTACTCTGACGCCCACGCTACATCCATCGTCGCCAATGACAAAGCGGAATCGTGATC
>JAPLCL010000151.1 GCA_026392265.1 Actinomycetota bacterium | reverse complement strand
CCCGACCTCGGCCTGCTCCTGCCCTGCAACGTGGTGGTCTACGAGATCGACGCCGGCACGAGGGTAGCGGCGGTCAACGCCGGCGCCATGCTCGGCATGGTGGGCATTCCCGAGCTCGCTCCCATCGCCGAAGAAGTACAGGCACGCCTCACGCGCGTGCTCGAAAGTCTCTAAGGAGGAACCCAGGTGGCAAGCGAAGTCAAGACCCTGACCGACGCGACGTTCGACGACGCGGTAAGCAAGGCCACGACGCCGATGATCGTCGATTTCTGGGCGCCTTGGTGCGGCCCCTGCCGCATGGTCGGCCCGATCATCGACGAGATCGCCCAGGAGCACGGCGACAAGGTGGCCATCGGCAAGGTCAACGTCGACGAGAACCCGGGGATCGCCAGCAAGCTCGGCATCATGAGCATCCCGACGATCATCCTGTTCAAGGATGGCGAGCCCGCCAAGAAGGTCATCGGGGCGCGCTCAAAGGCCGATTTCGAGCGGGAGTTCGAGCTGGTCTGACCGGGACGCCCGCAGGCTTGATCAGCGACAAGGGCAGACAAGGGACCGCGCTTTCCTTGTCTGCCCTTGTCGCGTACTACCGCCCGCGCCGAAAGCGCGGCGCGCCGTCGCGCACGCGGCAACGCGGTCGCGAGCGCGCCCCCCGTCAGGGCGTCGGCGTGGCGCCCGCCTCGAGTCGCTGGATGGCCTCGGCGACACCGGCCTGGCCGGGCGCCAGAGCATCGACCGACTTCAGCAGGGCGAGCGCCTCCGCGGCTCGGCCGTCCTGCTCGTAGACTTGGGCCAACAACAGGGCCGCCTGGCCGCCGGCGGGATCGATCTTCACGGAGTACTCGAGCTCCTTGATGCCTTCGGCGGTCTTGCCGGTACTGATGAGGGCGCGCGCGAGCTCGACGCGAACGGCGGTGCCGTACGGCTCCGCCACCAGGCCCCGGCGAGCGACCGCGATGGCCTTGTCGTAATAGCTCTTGTCCAGGACCTGCCCAGCCAGATTGTAGAGTCCGGCGAGGAAGACATAGTTGTCGTACTCGTCCGGCTGGAACGCGATGGCGTCCTTGAAGGCGGTCTCGGCGGCTGCGAAGCTGCTCTTGACGCCCGCCGCATACGAGCTCGTGTCCTCACCCGCCTTCTGCGCCTGGTCGCCCGCATTCAGGTAGGCGCGGACCTCGGCGGCGTAGGCTAGCCCGAGCTCGCTGCGGTAGATGCCGCTGAGCGGGTTGAGCTTGACCGCGCGCCGCGCCGCCTCCACGCGCGCCGCGGCGCTGGGCGCGGCGTTTGCCGTCAGGTACGCGGCGTCGGCAGACACGGGCAGCACCTGGTAGACGATGCCCAGCGCGGCCAGCGCCAGGATGACCACGGCGGCGGCCGTACCCCACTTCGGCGCCTTGACCTCCACGACCCGCGCCGTCGGGGCATGCACGACACCCAGCGCCGCCCACAGCAAGAAGGTGTTACCGGTGACCGACACACCGAACAGCAGCTGGACCAGGTACCCGGCCGCAGCCGCCCAGAAGGCGCCGAGCACGATGCGTGTGGGATCGTCCGTGCGCCCGAACACGGTGCCGAACGAGCGCACGCCTGCCCACACGAAGATGCCGTACATCATGAGCATGCCGGGAATACCGACACCGGTGGCCAGCTGCAGCGGGTAGTTGTGAGCGTTGTCGGCGACAGAGGCGCCGCCGGCGTCGCGCACGTACTCGACCGGCTTGAACTTGGGGAATACGAGGCGGAACGTGTCGGCGCCCCAGCCGAGGATCGGCCGCTCCTTGACGGCCGCGAAGGCCGCCTGCCAGATCTCGTTGCGCGTCTGGCCGCTGCCGCCGCCGAACTGGAAGATCGAGGCGAGGCGCTTGCCGAAGTTCATCACCTCGTCGGGGTTGGAGAGGCTGCGCCAGATGATGCCTCCGCCCAGCGCGGCGCTCACCGCAGCCGGGATCCAGTCGACGCGGCGCAGACGGACGCGGTGCCGCCAGGCGATGACGGCGACGAGCGCCAGGCCCAGCGCCCCGCCGATCCAGGCGCCGCGCGTGAAGGCGACGATCAAGGTGACCCCGTTGACGGCGAAGCCGGCCCAGTAGACGAGCCGCCACACGAGGTTCGGCTCGGCAAGCGCCAGGCCCAGAGCGACCGGCGTCGAGAACATCAGGAACCCGCCCAGCAGGTCGGGGTTGCCATAGGTCGAAAAGGCACGGTTGGCCTCGAACGGCAGCGTGCCCCAGGTCGCCGGGTCCCAGCCGATGAACTGCAGCAGGCCGTACCCGGCGACGATCAGGCTGGAGAAGAAGAGCGCCCTCGCCAGGGTGCGCACGCGCGCTGCGCCGCCGGCGAACTGGAGCACGAGAAAGTAGATGACGGCGTAGTTCACGAACGACAGCAGGCCTTCGTAGCGACGCGGCTTGCCGAAGAGGGCGATGGGCCAATGTATCGAGGTCACGGTGGTGAGCGCGACCCACACGATGAAGGCGAGGATGAGCCAGTCGATGGGCGTGCGGCGGACCTTGCCCCCGCGCCGCAGCAGGTCCCAGGCCCAGGCAGCGAGCGCCACCAGACCGAGCACCCGCTGGAAGAAGACCTTGACGATGTCGAACTCGTCGTAGGTGATCGGCAAGCGGAAGCCCAGGAAGGTGAGATTGCTCATCGCCACCGGGACCAGGAAGACCATGGCCAACAGGGCCCACCAGGCGACGCGGCGGGCGGCGCTCATGGCCTCGGCGGACGCCTCGCCGGGCGCGACCGAGCGCGCCGACGGCTTGGGCGCCGGCGTACCGGCGGCTTGCTTTGCCGGCGGCTGCTTGCCGGCCGCCTTGTCACGTGCCGGGGGCTGCTTGCGGGCCGCCTGCTTGCGGGCCGCCTGACGCCGCGCGGCTCGCTGGTTCTTGTTGCCTTTGGCCAAACGCCCGCTCCCTTACCTGGCTCCGCGCCCGGTGAGCACCACGCGCAGGGTCTCGGCCACGATCTGTGCGTCCATGGCCAGGGTCTGATGATACATGTAGATGAGATCGTACTTGAGCTTGCGCTCAGGGGTGGTGGCGTAGCCGCCGCTGACCTGGGCCAGGCCGGTGACTCCCGGCTTCACGTTGAAGCGCTCGCGGTAGCCCGGCGTCGCGGCGATGTACTGCTCGACAAAGTAGGCGCGCTCGGGGCGCGGGCCGACGAAGCTCATCTCGCCCCTGAGGATGTTGACGAGCTGGGGGATCTCGTCGATGCGGTACTTGCGCAGAAAGCGGCCGGCGGCTGTGACGCGCGCGTCGTTCTCCTCGGCGAGCACAGGGCCACAGGCCTCCTCGGCGTCCTTGACCATGGTGCGCAGCTTGTGCATGCGAAACAGCTTGCTGCCCCGGCCCACGCGCTCCTGGGAGAAGAACACCGGGAAGCCGTCGTCGAGAGCGACGGCGATTGCCGCCGCCAGGAG
>JAPLCL010000199.1 GCA_026392265.1 Actinomycetota bacterium | reverse complement strand
GCCACAGGCGCGCCGGCCGCGCGCAGCGCGCCGACCTGCGCGTCGGCCTCCTCGCCGGCCGCGCGCGACGAGACGCAGACGGCGGCGCCGTGCGTCGCGAGGTCGAGGGCCAGCGCGCGGCCGAGCCGGTGCACGCCGCCGACCACGAGGACGCGGGCGCCGGCGACGTTCACGCCGGCTCGCCCAGGTGCTCGTACGGCCCGGCGGCGATGTCGGCGATCCTGTCGTGGGCACGCTCGGGCCTGACCATGCAGCGGCTCCCTTCGTCGGCTCCGGTAAACATATACGAGCGGCGGGAGCGCGGGCCAGTGTGGCCGGCGCCGCGGTCGACGTCACGTCACGTTCAGTTCTGCGCGGTTTCATTTCTTTCTGGGCTTTTCTGGGCGGTCTCATGTGCTAGACTGCCAAACCGTGTACCCACTTGTGAGCGTTTGCATCAGGAGCGCGACCATCAGGATGAGGAGCGAGGAGGAGTCATGATCGTCGGTGTACCCAAGGAGATCAAGAACGAGGAGTACCGCATCTCGGTCACGCCGAACGGCGTCAAGGAGTTTGTGCGCGCCGGCCACACCGTGATCGTCGAGAAGGGCTGCGGCGTCGGTAGCGGCTTCGACGACGCCGCGTACAAGGCCGCCGGCGCCACGCTGGCCAAGGTCGAAGACGTGTTCGCCAAGGCAGACATGATCTACAAGGTGAAGGAGCCCATTCCCAGCGAGTACGGCAGCTTCAAGCCGGGTCAGATCCTCTACACGTACCTGCATATGGCCGCCGCCTACGCACGGCAGCTCACGGATGCCATGATCAAGGCCGACATCCGTGCCATCGCTTTCGAGACCGTCGAGACCGAGAAGGGCGCGCATCCGCTGCTCTTCCCGATGAGCGAGGTCGCCGGCAAGCTCGCCATCCAGGCTGGCGCCACCCACCTGCAGAAGAACAACGGCGGCCGCGGCGTGCTCCTCGGCGGCGTCACCGGCGTCCCCCCCGCGAAGGTCGTCATCATCGGCGGCGGCACCGTGGGCACCAACGCGGCCAAGGTGTCGGTCGGCATCGGCGCGCGCACGATCATCATGGACAAGAGCGCCGAGCGCCTCACCTACCTCGACGACGTCTTCGGCGGTCGCGTCGAGACCGTGCTCTCCACCGAGGCTGCCATCGAAGAAGAGATCGAGCACGCCGACCTCGTCGTCGGCGCCGTTCTGCTTCCCGGCGGCGCGCAGGCTCCGCATCTCATCAAGAAGAGCATGCTCAAGCACATGCTGCCCGGCTGCGTGATCGTCGACGTCGCCATCGATCAGGGCGGCTGCTTCGAGACCTCCAAGCCCACCACGCACACCGATCCCACCTACGTGGTCGACGGCGTCATCCACTACTGCGTCGCCAACATGCCGGGCGCCGTGGCTCGCACGTCCACCATGGCTCTCGCCGGCGCCACGCTTCCCTTCGGGCTCGCCCTCGCCAACAAGGGCTTCGAGCAGGCCGTCAAGGACGACGCGTCCCTCGCGCTCGGCGTCAACGTCTACCGTGGCAAGCTCACCATCCCGTCGGTGGCCGAGGCTCACAAGCTGAAGTACACGCCGCTGGACAAAGTGCTGGCCTAGTACTGCATTCGGCTCCGCCGCGGCCACTGGCCGCGCCGCGCCGAACCTGCCAGAATGGAGCCGCGTTCGGTCGCTCGTCCGGACGCGGCTCCATCCGTAGCGGGATGGTTCTCAGTCCCGCCGCAGCCGGCTCCGGCGATCGGGGCGGGCTGCTGAAGCGGGGACGCCGGGGACGCTTGTGCACTGCAAAGGAGCATGAATGGGCGATCTACTCCGCATCGACCTGACCACCCGTACTTCCCAAGAAGAGACGGTGCCGCCGGAGCTCATCAAGGAGCTCATCGGCGCCAAAGGTCTCGGTACGCACTACCTCTGCGAGGAGGTGGACCCGGAGGTCGAGCCGCTCGACCCCGAGGCCAAGCTCATCTTCGCCATCGGCCCCATGGCCGGGACCACGATGCTCGGCAGCAACCGCTACGGCCTCTTCTTCCTCTCGCCGCTCACCGGTGCGTACTGCGAGTGCTACTCCGGGGGCAATCTCACGCCGCAGTTTGCCAAGACGGGCTACAAAGTCGTCATCGTCGAGGGCAAAGCCGACGGGCATGTCTACCTCGAGATCAGCGAGGAGGGAGTCGCCTTCCACAGCGCCGAAGACCTGTGGGGCCTCGACGCCTACGAGTCCGAAGACAGGATCGTCGAGCGCACCGACCACAAGCGCGCCCAGGCCTGCGTCATCGGGCAGGCCGGGGAACGTCTGGTCCGTTTCGCCTGCGTCAACAACAACAAGTGGCATCAGCTCGGCCGCGGTGGCCCCGGCGCCGTCTTCGGCAGCAAGAACCTCAAGGGCATCGTCTGGCATGGCGAGAAGAAGGCCGAGGTCGCACGGCCAGACGCTTACAAGGCGGTCGTGCGCGACCTCCTCGAGCGCACCAAGGGCGATCCCGGAGTGGCCGCCTACCAGCGCGGTGGCACCCTCAACATGGTACGTATCATGAACGGCGTGAACGCCTTCCCCACACGCTACTGGCGTAAGGGCACGCTCGAGGGCTTCGAGCGCATCACCGTCGAGACGATGTTGGCAGAGCACGGCACCAGGCACGAGCTGTGCCCCCCTTGCACCTTCAAGTGCGTCAAGCACAACTTCGTCTTCGAGGGCCGGCACAAGGGCCTCGAGATCGAGGGTCCCGAATACGAGACGGCCTACGTCTTCGGCGGACTCTGCGAGATCAAGGACTTCTCCGAGATCATGTGGCTCAACGACATCTGCGACCGTCTCGGCGTGGACAGCATGACCGCCGGCAATCTCTGCGCGCTTGCCATCGAGGCCTCACAGCGCGGTCTCATCGACGAGAAGATGGAGTTCGGCGACGCCGACTGCGTCGGCGACTTCCTCACCAAGATGTGCCTGCGCGAGGGCATCGGTGACATCTGGGCCGACGGCGTTCTGCGCGTCGAGAAGGAATACGGCCTCGAGGGCGTCGCCGTACACGTCAAGGGCATGGAGCCGGCGGGCTACGACCCCCGTGTCATGAAGGGCATGGGCCTGGGCTTCGCCACCGCCACGCGCGGCGCCTGCCACCTGCGCGCCACGATGTACAAGCCGGAGCTCATCGGCGTTATCGACCCTCAGGCCATCGAGGGAAAGGCGGCGATCTACTGCGACTGGGAAGACCGCCTCACGATCATGGACACGCTGCTGTACTGTCGTTTCTATCGCGACCTCGTGCAATGGCCGTACATCACGGCGGTGGTCAACGCCGCCATCGGCACCGACTACAACGAAGACGACATGCACCGCATCGCCAATCGCATCGTCACCATGTCGCACGACTTCAACGCGGCCCGCGGCATCGGCCGCGAGTCGGAGCGGCTGCCGGACTGGGTCAGCGACAAACCCATGGAGGACGAGGGCGCCCTCACCTTTCCGCAGGCCGAGATGGACTACATGCTGGCCGACTACTACGAGATCCGCGGCTGGGGCGCGTTGCCGCCGCTCTGAGGCGACGGCGCCGACTGGTCGGGCCGGCGGACGAGCAAGACGGATGGGGGGCGTGCTCGCAGAGCACGCCCCCCATCCGCTGTCACATGCCGAAGTAGTCCGTGACCTTGCGGAACGGAGCCACGCTTTCGCTGAACGCCTTGAAGACCACCTGGAGCCGGTGCAGCGAGGCGTCGATCTTCTCCAGGTTGAGGGCGATCTCGTCGGTCTTGAGGCCGACGCCGTACGAGACGCGAGCCAGGTCTTCGGACTTGCGCGCGAGGTCCTCGGCCAGAGGGAGGACCACTCTGGAGATGCGCAGGCCGCGCTTTGCGAGCTTCCACGCCCGATGGGCCATGAAGGCGGCAAACACGACGACCACGGCGAAACTGCAGAGACCGACCGCGAGCACAAAGAGACCGTTGGGTTGCATGACGTCAGTCTACCTTGCCGGCGGCGCCGGGGACAGAGGCGCGCTGCCGACCGTGGTCGGTGAGGGCGCCGGAGCCGGCTTCACGGCAGCCGGATGGGGTACCGGCAGGCCAAGGTGCTGCCGCGGCCGGCCAGCTGGCTGACCTTGACCACGTCGCCGGTATGGGGCGCCTCGATGAAGAGGCCGTTGCCGATGTAGATACCGACGTGGTGGTAGAAGGTGGAGTCGCCGAAGAACACGAGGTCGCCAGGCTCCATACTACCGAACGGTACCGGCGTCCCCATGTGCGCCTGCATGGTGGCGCCGTGTGGGAAGCTGACGCCGAACTTGGCGTACACGTAGAGGACGAGGCCTGAGCAGTCGAAGCCGCCCGAGGGCGAGGCGCCCGCCCACACGTAGGGGATCCCGAGGTACTTCATCGTCTCCTTGACGAGCGCGATCTGGGCGGCGCTGCCGTTGATGCTGCCGATATCGACGCCGGCGGCGTCGGCGAGGCGCTGTGACGCGGCGGCGTCGAGGCGCGCCTGGCGCTCGATGAGCGCTTTGACCTGGGCGCTGAGGTCGGCGAGCAGCGCCTGCCGTTGCGCCAGCTGGTCCTCGACGTCGGCGCGCTTCTCGCGCAGGTCCATCTCGCGCACGAGCGCCGCGGCACGGTCTGTCTCGACCTGATCGGCCAGCTTGCCCACGCTCTCGGTGAGCACCTCGATGCCGGTGACGGCGTCTTCGTCCGCCTGGCTGATCTGCTGGAAGTAGTCGATCTGAGTGTCGATCTCGGTGAAGTCCCGGGCGCCCATCACCACGTCGAGCACGCTCAGGCCGCCGTTCTTGTAGATGTCGGCCATGCGCTCGCCGAGTACCGAGCGGGCCACGTCGAGCTGGAGCTGCGCGCGCGCGAGGTCGCGGCGCGCCTCGACAAGACGCACGCTGAGGTCGTCGAGCTCCGAACGCGCGACGTTGTACTTCTCGACGGCGATCGCGGCGGCGTGGTCCAGGCGCGCGACCTCGGCGCGCGCCTGCTTCGCCTGGGCCTGCAGCGACTCGATGTCCTGGGTCACGGGGGTCGCGAGGGCCGCCGCGGGCAGGAGCGTGAGGACCATCACGCTCAGCGCGCAGGCGAACGCGACCGTCGTCGCGGCCCACCGCGCGTTCGCCTGTGATTTGTCTCGTCTCATAGCCTCACGACAGTGTATCGGAAGATGTCGTCTGAGCTTTACGCCGCGCATGGGGCACAGCCCTGCATCCCACTTTACAATGCCGCGATCCCGGGTATACAATCTACAGTCCAGTCTCGTCGCGGGGTGGAGCAGTCCGGTAGCTCGTCGGGCTCATAACCCGAAGGTCGCAGGTTCGAATCCTGCCCCCGCTACCAAGCCTTCCGGGGCGCCCGTTCGGGCGCCCTTCTTGTTTTCCGGCGCGCGCCGAACTCCACGTGCCTCGGCGCGCCGCTCGTGCTCACTCCCCGCGGTTCGAGTCTCGCGTCTGTGGGTACGACCGTCCGCAAGACGCTTCTCACCGTCTTCTCACCGTCATTCGGGGGTCATGTATGAGTACAGGCAAACAAGCCGCCGCGGAGTTTTTCGGCACGTTCTGGCTCGTCTTCGGAGGCACGGGCGCCGCCGTGCTGGCCGCCTCCGTCGGCAGCAGCGGCATCGGCTGGCTCGGCGTGGCGCTGGCCTTCGGCCTCACGGTCGTGACCATGGCCTATGCGGTGGGGCACATCTCCGGCGGTCACTTCAACCCCGCCGTGACCATCGGCCTGTGGATCGGCGGCCGCTTCCCGGCGGGTAAGATTCCCGCCTACGTCGTCGCCCAGATCCTTGGCGCCATCGCCGCCTCGGCCGTGCTGTACGTGATCGCCAGCGGCAAGGCGGGGTTCACGCTTGCGGACGGATTCGCGGCGAACGGCTACGGCGACCATTCCCCGGCGGGGTACACGATGCTGGCGGCGATCGTCGTCGAGGTGCTCCTGACCTTCTTCTTCCTGCTCGTGATCCACGGTGTCACCGACCGGCGGGCGCCCGCCGGGCTGGCGCCACTGGCCATCGGTCTGGCGCTGACCCTCATCCATCTCATCAGCATCCCGGTGGACAACACGTCGGTGAACCCGGCGCGTAGCCTGGCCCCGGCTCTCTTCGTGGGCGGCTGGGCGCTCAGTCAGCTGTGGCTCTTCATCGTGTTCCCCATCGTGGGTGCCGTGATCGCCGGTCTCGTGTACCGGTATTTCCTCGAGGTCCCGTCGTCGTCCCGCGACAAGATCGAGGGCCCGGGCGAGGCCACGGAGTAAGCTTCTCGGGCGGCGGGCGGCCGCCGGCCGCCCGCCGCCCGCCGGTGCCGCCGAACGCCCTTCTGCTATGCTCGGCCGCGTCCCGCAGTGAGGCCGTGAGCACGGCCCGAGAGGAGGCGCCATGTCGGTGCTGATCGTCGTCAACACGCCCCCCTATGGAAGCGAAGGGCCCTACAACGCCTTTCGGCTTGCCGAGGCGCTCGTCGTGCGCGACGAACACGTCGAGGTCTTCCTCATGGGCGACGCCGTGCACGCGGCGCGCGGTGGGCAGGACCCGCGCGGTGCCCACGCCTCGCTCGAGCGGATGCTGCTGGATCTCCTCGACAAAGCCGTGGACGTGTCGTGCTGCGGCACCTGCTGTATCGCGCGCGGTCTCGCCGAGGGCGATCTTGCCCCAGGCGTCCGCGTCGAGACCATCCACGACCTCGCCGCCGCGACCGCTCGCAGCGACAAGGTCGTCTCCTTCTGACGCGTCGCCGTGGGCGGCGTCGATGCGGCGAGCTTTCGTCTCGAGCGGCGCGTGGCCGGCTTCGTGGCGCGGGAGGACGTCCTCAGGCCCGGAGAGCACCTGCTGCTGATGCTGTCCGGGGGCGCCGACTCGATGGCGCTTCTCGCTCTGCTGCCGGGCGTCGACGTGCGCCTCGGCTTGGGGCTGCGTCTTTCCGCGCTGCACGTCGACTACGGCGCCCGCGGCGCCGACTCCGACCGTGATCGGGAGATCGTCACACGCGCCTGCGAGGCGGCGGGGGTGCCGCTCCATGTCGTGCGCCTGCGGCGCCGACTCAGCGGCTCGAGCTTCCAGGCCCGCGCCCGCGCGCTGCGCTACGCGCGTGCTGAGCAGATCGCCGTCAGCAACGGCTGCGCTGTCGTCGTCACCGCGCACAATCGCGACGACCAGGCCGAGACCGTGCTGTACCGGCTGGCCAAGTACGCGTCGCCACGCGGTCTCGCCGGCATGCGGCCGCGAGAGCGGCCGCCGGCGCGGCCGCTCGCGCGGCCGCTCCTCTGCCTCGGCGCGGCGGAGATCCGCGAGTACTGCCGAGCGCGCGGGGTCGAGTACGGAGAGGACGTCACCAATTCCCGGCCCGTCTACGCGCGTAATGCCCTTCGTCTGGAGGTGCTGCCCGCTCTGCAGCGCCTGAACCCGCGGGTCGCCGAGACGCTCGCCGACACGGCGGCCATGGCCGCGGCTGAGGCCGACGTGCTGGCCGCGGCGACCGCTGCCGCGGCCGCTCGCGCCGCCTGGCCGAAGGCGCCCGGTGATCTGGCCGCCTTCGGCATCGCGGCGCTGGCCGTCGAGCCGCCTGCGCTGCGCGCCCTCGTGTTGCACGACGCGGCGCGCGAGGCGCTCGGCGGACAAGCGCTCGTGGAGCGCCGCGTCGTGGAGGCGCTGCTGAACCTGTGTACGCGGCGAGATGACGCGGGCAGCGCCGGCCTCGGGCGCGGCCTCGAGGCGGTGCGCGCCGGCGGCGTGTTGCGCCTCCGGCGCCGTGAGCCGGCGCACGTCTGCCGGGCGGCCGCGATCGACGGCGCGGCGCTGGCGGCCACCGGCGGCGAGGGCGTCGCCCTCGTCGCCTGCGGCCGCTCCTTCCGCGCCCGGCTGCAGGACGGATCGGCGCTGGAGCGCGACCCAGCGCGCGCCTTCATCGGCCTGCCCGGACCGCCGCGTCGCGTGACGCTGCGTCACCCGCGGCGCGGCGAACGATTCGCGCCGTTGGGCCTCGGTCACGAGACCACGGTGGCGCGCTTTCTGGCCGGCGCCCGGGCGCCGGCCCCCGAGCGCGCCCGCGCCTTCGTGCTCGCGGCGGGGCGCGGCGCGGCAGGGTTGCGCAGGGCTTTCGCGTGCGTGAGAGTAGTCGTTGTACGCTGCTCGTCTTCGAGGAGGATATGTGAAGGCCCCGATCGCTGAGGTGCTCGTCGGCCGCGAGGAGCTGGCCGCCAAGGTCGAGGATCTCGCCGCCCAGATCTCCCGTGATTACGAGGGTAAGGAGATCCTCCTCGTCGGCGTGCTCAAGGGGGCGGTGTTCTTCATGGCCGACCTCGCGCGGCGCATCGACGCGCCGGTGGCCCTCGACTTCATGGCCGTGTCGAGCTACGGCTCGTCCACCGATTCGTCCGGCGTGGTGCGCATCCTCAAGGACCTGGATCTCGAGATCGAGGGGCGTCACGTGCTCATCGTCGAGGACATCATCGATTCCGGGCTCACGCTCAGCTACCTCCTTAAGAACCTGCGCAGCCGCAAGCCGGCCTCGCTCGAGATCTGCGCCCTGCTCACCAAGCCTTCGCGGCGGCGTACCGAGATCCCCTGCAAGTACGTGGGTTTCGAGATAGAAGACAAGTTTGTCGTCGGCTATGGCCTCGACCTGGCCGATCACTTCCGGACGCTTGATTTCATCGGCGTCCTCACCCCCGAAGCGGCGGCCGCGATCGTCGACCACGAGGGTTCTTTGCTGTAGCCAGACGGGTATGCTACTGTGCAGGACGTGCCCTTGCAGGCTCAAAGAGCCTGCCCCCGGCGGTCCACCAGCACCCGTCCAGAAGGGTCCACTTGAGCAGATTCATCCGCAGCGCCTTGTTCCCCATCCTCATCGTGATCGTCGTCGCGATGTTCATCGAGTGGGTCATCCAAGGCAACAGCAGCAACGACGCCCCCAAGGCGATCTACTCAGCGCCCGGCATGGCTACGGAGCAGGTCCTCACCAACGACCTGCAGGCCGGCGCCGTCAAGAGCGTCCTCATCGACCCGCAGAGCAAGCTCGCGCAGGTCACCCAGCTCGGCGGCGTGTTCTACGTCACGCCGATCGCCGATCCCGCTGCGCTGGAGGAACTACTCAAGACCAGCGCCCCCAAGGTCACCGTCAGTCAGGGCACCGTGGCCAAACCACCCGCGGTGCCGAGCTTCACCAACGATGTCATCAACGGCAGGGTCCAGTCGGTCGTCATGAACACCAAGGACCAGACGCTGCAGGTCACCCTCAAGGCGCCCGAGGGCGGCAAAGAGACCCAGTACTCGGTCGGCACCACTGATCCGGCGATCACCACGGAGCTGCTCAATCAGTACCAGGTCCCCTACGACGCCAAGAGCCCCAACTCGCCATGGTGGACGAGCGCGCTCACCTTCATCCTGCCGTTCATCCTCATCATCGGGTTCTGGATCTTCATCATGAACCGCATGCAGGGCGGCGGCTCCAAGGTCATGAGCTTCGGCAAGAGCCGCGCCAAGCGCGTCAGCCCGGATTCCCCCAAGGTCACGTTCAAAGACGTGGCCGGCGCCGATGAGGCCGTCGAGGAATTGCACGAGATCAAGGAGTTCCTCGAGAATCCCAAGAAGTTCCAACAGCTGGGCGCGCGCATCCCCAAGGGTGTGCTGCTGTTCGGCCCGCCCGGCACCGGCAAGACCCTCCTTGCGAGAGCCGTCGCCGGCGAGGCGGGCGTCCCGTTCTTCAGCATCAGCGGTTCGGACTTCGTCGAGATGTTCGTCGGCGTCGGAGCCTCACGCGTGCGCGACCTGTTCGCGCAGGCCAAGGAGAATGCGCCCTGCATCATCTTCGTCGACGAGATCGACGCCGTCGGCCGTCACCGCGGCGCCGGCATGGGCGGGGGGCACGACGAACGCGAGCAGACCCTCAACCAGTTGCTCGTCGAGATGGACGGCTTCGAGATGAAAGACAACGTCATCCTCATCGCCGCCACCAACCGCCCCGACATCCTCGATCCCGCGCTGCTGCGCCCCGGCCGTTTCGACCGCCAGATCGTCGTCGACCGGCCCGACAGGCCCGGGCGCCGGGCCATCCTCGACGTGCATTCGCGCGGCAAGCCCCTCGGCAAGGACATCGATCTCGATGCTCTGGCCGCGCAGACGCCAGGCTTCACCGGCGCCGACCTCGCCAACCTCGTGAACGAGGCCGCGCTGCTGGCGGCCCGCTATGGCAAGAAGATCATCGGTATGCACGAGCTTGAAGAGGGCATCATGCGCGTCCTCGCCGGCCCCGAGAAGAAGACGCGCATCATCTCCGAGAAAGAGAAGGCCATCACGGCGTACCACGAGATGGGCCACGCGCTCGTCGGCCACTTCCTCGAGTTCACCGATCCCGTGCACAAGATCTCGGTCGTGAGCCGCGGCCAGGCGTTGGGCTACACGATCTCGCTGCCCACCGAGGACAAGTTCCTCACCACCAAGGGTGAGCTCATGGACACGCTCGCCATGACGCTGGGCGGCCGTGCCGCTGAGGAAGTCGTGTTCGGCGAGATCACCACGGGCGCCGCCAACGACCTCGAGAAGGCTACGGCCACGGCGAAGCAGATGATCATGCGCTTCGGCATGAGCGAGGAGCTTGGCCCGCGGACCCTGGGTCACGACCAATCCATGCCCTTCTTGGGCCGCGAGTTCCAGCAGCAGGCCGACTACTCGGACGAAGTGGCTCGCCAGATCGACGACGAGATCCGCCGCATCATCGAGGAGGCGCATCAGGTCGCCCAAGACATGCTCAACGACAAGCGGGACCTGCTCGACGCGATCAGCAAGATCCTCATGGTGCGCGAGACCATCGACGCGTCGGAGTTCCTCGCGCTTGTCGAAGGCGTCCCCGCGGAAGAGGCCTTCCGCGAACGCGACGAGAAGGCCGCCCAGCACCGCGCCAAGGTCGCCCGCGACGGCGAGAAGAAAGAACGCCCGGCGCAGCCGCCGGTGCCCAAGCCGGCGCACGTCAACCCGGTCAACCCCGAGACGACCTGACGTCCCCGGGCGCTCCGGTCAGATAACCGTGGATCGCGACAAGATAGAGCAGGGCGTTCGCCTCATCCTCGATGGCATCGGCGAAGACCTCGAGCGCCCCGGACTCATAGGGACGCCGCGCCGCGTGGCCGACATGTACGAGGACATCTTCTCGGGCATCGGCGCCCCAGACCCGGCCGAGCTGCTGGTGGCCATGGCCGGCGACCATCACCGCGAGATGGTCATCATCCGCGACATCGACTTCTACTCCGTCTGCGAACACCACCTGCTGCCGTTCGCGGGGATGGCTCACGTGGCCTACATCCCCAGCAAGGACGGCCGCATCACCGGCCTGTCCAAGTTGGCCCGCGTGGTGCGACAGGTCGCGGCACGGCCGCAGCTGCAGGAGCGCATCACGTCGGAGGTGGCCGACGCCATCGTGCGCGCCCTCGACCCGCTCGGCGCTCTCGTGCTCATCCAGGCCGAGCATCTCTGCATGTCCATGCGCGGCGTGCGCACCCCTGGGACGCGGACCGTGACGAGCGCGGTGCGTGGCCTGATCCAGTCGCACGACGCCACCCGCGCCGAGGCCTTCTCCCTCATCAACTCGCCGCGCTGAGCGCGAGCGCCATGCCGGCCCAGCCGACCTGTGCTCTCGACCTCTCCTTCCCATGCATCATGGGCGTGGTCAACGTCACCCCCGATTCGTTTTCCGACGGGGGCCGCTTCTTTGCCGCCGATGACGCGCTCGCGCAGGGCCTCGCTCTGGTGCGTGAGGGCGCGGCGCTCGTCGACATCGGCGGCGAGTCCACGCGCCCCGGTTCTGACCCTGTAACGGAGGACGAGGAGCTGCGCCGCGTCCTCCCTGTGGTCGAGACTCTGGCCGGGCGTGTCGGCGTGCCGATCTCAATCGACACGATGAAGGCCGAGGTGGCGCGCCGCGCTCTGGCCGCAGGCGGCGCGCTCATCAACGACGTGAGCGCCCTGCGCTTCGATCCCGCCATGGTCGAGGTGATCGCCGAAGCCGGCTGCCCGGTCTGCCTGATGCATATGTACGGCGAGCCCAAGACGATGCAGGACGATCCGCGGTACGACGACGTCGTTGAGGAGGTGCTCCGCTTCCTCGAAGAGCGTATGGCCTTCGCGCTCGCCCGGGGGCTTCGCGAGGATCAGCTCATGGTCGATCCCGGTATCGGCTTCGGCAAGTCTGTGGCCCACAACCTCGCCTTGCTGCGCGACCTGCGGCGCTTCACCACGCTCGGCAGGCCGGTGGTGCTCGGTACATCGCGCAAGCGCTTTCTCGGGGCGATCCTCGGTGCCGAGCCCACGGCGCGTACCATCGGCACCGTAGCCACCACGGTCATGGGCCTCCTCGCCGGGGCACATGTGTTCCGTGTGCACGACGTCAAGCCCAACTTCGAGGCGCTCCGCGTCGGGCTGGCCGTCCTGGAGGGCGCGCCGGCCGCGTGAGCGCCTGCCGGCCGCGAGGCCGGCGCGCCCCGGGAGGCTCCATCATGTCTAACCGTGTGTCCATCTCCGTCGAAGGTATCGAGCTCCGCGGCCGTTGCGGGGTCACCCCTGAAGAACGCGCCGTGGGCCAGCTCCTTGTCGTGGACGTCCGCCTCGAGCCCGTCGCCTGCCCGGGCGCTCAGAGCGACGACCTCTCCGGCACGGTCGACTACGGGTGGGTCGTCGACACCGTGCGCGGCATCGTGGAGGACCGGGAGTTCAAGCTGCTCGAACGCCTCGCCGAGGTCATCGCCGACGCCGTGTGGGCTCCCCTCGACCTGGCCTTTCTCGAGGTCGCCGTCACCAAGCCCGCGCCGCCGGTCGCCATCCCCATCGCCGCCGCGCGGGTGGAGGTCGTCCGTACGGCGTGAACGAGCTCCCTCGCAGCCGGGTCTTCGTCTCACTGGGCGCCAATCTCGGTGACCGCTTGGGCGCGCTTGTGGCGGCGCGCGAAGCGCTCGCCACGCTGCCGGCCACGAACGTGGTCGCGGCGTCGCGGATCTTCGAGACGGCTCCGCAGGACCACGAGAAGCAGCCCTCGTTCCTCAATCAGGTCCTATGCCTCGAGACCGGGCTGCGGCCTCACGATCTTTTGGCCGAGGGCCAGCGCATCGAAGGCGAGCATGGTCGCCGGCGCGGGCTGCGTTTCGGCCCGCGCTCGCTCGATATCGATATACTCCTGTTTCAAGATGTCGAGGCGGAGGAGCCCGAGCTGATGCTCCCACACCCACGCATGCTGCGCCGCGCGTTCGTGCTCGTGCCCCTCGCCGAGATCTGGGGCTGCGCGCGAGGGATGCCCGATCTCGACGTCGCCGCTTTCGCGCAGGCTGCGGCTCGAGACCAGGCAGTACGGCTCTACGATGTCCCGGAGGCGTGAGTGGCGACCAGTGACCACCGAGCAGTGACACCCATGACCGGGCTTCTTCCCGACGTCCGCAGCGGCGTCTGAGGCGGCCGGCTGTGCCGCGCCCCTACATCGCCAGTCGCTCCGGGGAGCCCCTGCACCGGCGCACCTTCGACGTGCTCGTGCTGGGCGGCGGTATCGCCGGTCTCACGGCCGCCATCGCCGCCGCCCGTCGCTGGCGCGTTGGGCTGCTGACCAAGTCGACCTTCGACGACACCACCACCTTCCTCGCGCAGGGAGGCATCGCTGCCGCGCTGGGCCCGTCGGACTCGCCGGAGTTGCACTTCCAGGACACCGTCAACGCCGGAGCCGGCCTCTGCGACGAGGAGGCCGTCCGTGTGCTGGTCAACGAGGGCCCGGACCGCGTGCGAGAGCTCATGGACATCTGCCCGCGTTTCGACAAGGTCGACGGGCAGATCGTGCTCGGCCGCGAGGGCGCGCACTCGGTGGCGCGCGTGGTACACGCCGGCGGCGACGCCACCGGCAGCGAGGTATCGAGCGCCCTCGCCGAGGCGGCCCGCGTGGGCAGCAGCGTGCAGCTCTACGAGAACGAGTTCGTCATCGGCCTTCTCACCGTAGAAGGACGCTGCGTGGGAGCGCTCACGCTGAACCTCGACGACGGCGGGCTCACCCTCAACGTGGCGATGGTCACCGTGCTGGCGACCGGCGGCGCCGGTCAGGTGTACGGACGTACCACCAATCCGCCGGTGGCGACCGGCGATGGCATTGCCATGGCGTACCGCGCCGGCGCCGCCATCCGCGACCTGGAGTTCGTGCAGTTCCACCCCACCGGCCTGGCGGTGCCCGGCCAGGAGACGGTGCAGCTCGTCACCGAGGCGCTGCGCGGCGAAGGCGCGTACCTGCGTAACGCGGCGGGAGAGCGCTTCATGATCTCCTACGACTCGCGCGCTGAGCTCGCCTCGCGCGACGTAGTGGTACGCGCCATGGTCGCCGAGATGCGGCTTGAGGGGAGCGACCATGTCTATCTCGACGCGACGCACCTCGACGCCGCGTGGCTGCACCAGCGCTTCCCGCGGGTCACGGCAGGCCTGGCCGAGCATGGGCTCGACCTCGCCACGCAGCTCATCCCCGTGGCGCCGGTCTGCCACTACTTCGTCGGCGGCGTCGTCACCGACGTATGGGGCCGCACCACAGTGCCCGGGCTCTACGCCAGCGGCGAAGTGGCCAGCACCGGCGTGCACGGCGCCAATCGGCTGGCCAGCAACTCGCTGCTCGAAGGGCTGGTCTTCAGCGACCGCGTCGTGCGCGACCTCGACCGCTACATCGGGCGGCTCGGCGAGGACGTCCGCCGTCTGCGTTTCGATCTGCCCGAAGCAACGGCGGACGCTGACGGCAGCGACGCCGTCTCGGCGCGCCACCGCCTTACCTCCGTGATGTCCGACAAGGTCGGCGTGCTGCGCCGCGGCGACGACCTGCGCGCAGCTCTGGCCGATCTCAACGCCCTCACTTCGGAGCTGCGCTTCGCTTCCCTCGGCGAAGCCGAATACGAATTGCTCAACCTGCTCACCTTGGGCACGCAGATCGCCAAGTGCGCGCTGCTGCGCGAGGAGTCGCGCGGCGTGCATCTGCGCGACGACTTCCCGGCGGTGGACGACCAGCACTGGCGGAGGCACGTGACATTGCGCCTGCCAACGCACGAACGGGAAGAGGGTGTGATCGGCAAGGTGGAACGCTCGTGAGCGCGCGCGCCTACGAGGAGGCCGCGCGCGCCGCCGCGCGCGTTGCACTCGCCGAAGACCTCGCCGGGTACGGCGATCTCACCGGCTCCGCCTTCCCCGGCGACGGCCTCGCGCGGGTCGTCGCCCGCGAGGCCGGCGTGCTCTCCGGCGCCGCCGCCTTCGCGGCCACGGCGGCGCTCGTCGACCCGGGTCTGCGCGTCGAGTTCGCCGTCGTCGACGGCGGCCGGTTTGTAGCCGGCGACGCCATCGTCACCGTGGGCGGCCCCTTCGCCGGGATCCTGGCGGCGGAGCGCACGGGCCTCAACTTCCTCTGTCGCCTCTCGGGAGTCGCGACGCTGACCGCGCAGTACGTGGCCGAGACAGCCGGTACGTCGGCGCGCGTCGCCGCGACGCGCAAGACCACCCCCGGCCTGCGGGCTCACGAGAAGCAAGCCGTCGTGCATGGCGGCGGCACGCCGCACCGTTTCGGCCTGTTCGACGGCGCCATGATCAAAGACAACCACGTGGCCGCGGCCGGCGGCGTACGCGCGGCCGTCGAGCTGGTCCGCGCCGGCGCCGCTCACGTGCACGTCCTCGAGGTCGAGGTCGACACGCTCGCGCAGCTCGACGAGGCGTTGGACGCCGGAGCGACCATCGTGCTCCTCGACAACATGGACACACAGGCCGTGCGTGAAGCCGTGGCGCGGGTCGCCGGTCGCGCCCTCGTCGAGGTCTCCGGGGGCGTCCGTCTCGAACGCGTCCGCGAGCTTGCCGAGGCCGGCGTGGACGTGATCTCGGTCGGGGCGCTCACGACGCGCGCGCTGTGGCTGGATCTCGGTCTCGATATGGAGGTCTGACCATGCTGCTCGTCGTGGATGTGGGCAACACCCAGACCCACATCGGCCTCATGGACGCGGGGGCTGTGGTCGGCGAGTGGCGCCTCGCCACTGTGCGTCACCGCACCAGCGACGAGATCGCGGGCCTCCTGCAGGGATTCTTCTCGCTGCAGGGCACGCACCTGCGTGACGCGGTCGACGAAGCCGGCATCGCTTCGGTGGTCCCGCGCCTCACGCAGCAGTGGGTCGAGATGTGCGACAAGCATCTGGGCGTGGAGGCGTTCGTCGTGGGGCCTGGGGCGCGGACCGGCATGCGCATCGCCATGAAGAATCCGGCGGAGGTCGGCGCCGACCGCATCGTCAATGCCGTGGCGGCGTTCGAGAAGTACGGCGGTCCCTGCATCGTCGCCGACTACGGCACCGCCACCACCTTCGATGTCATCTCGTCGGACGGCGACTACCTGGGCGGCGCCATCGCGCCCGGCATCGAGG
Organism: Actinomycetota bacterium; assembly: GCA_026392265.1. Lineage (GTDB taxonomy): Bacteria > Actinomycetota > Thermoleophilia > UBA2241 > UBA2241 > CAIXSE01. The sequence goes on along the minus strand of JAPLCL010000199.1, from coordinate 8,796 downwards.
TGTCGCTCGAAGCCCTCACGACGCGCGCCGCCAAGCTCATCAAGGTCGAGCTGATCGAACCAGAGCATGCCATCGGCAAGTCCACCACGGAGGCGCTACAGTCCGGAGCCGTGTACGGCTTTGCCGGCGAGATCGAGGGTATCGTGCACGCCATCTGGGGCGAGCTCGGCGAGCGCGCGCAGGTGATCGCCACCGGCGGCCTCGCCGAGCTGATCGCCCGCCACACCGACGTCATCAGCGTCGTCGATCCGTTCCTCACGCTGCGCGGCATCGAGATCGTGATGCGTCGCCAGCAGCGGATCTGACGGAGGGCGCGGTGGCGCCGCCGCCGTCTGAGACGCCGGAGCCCGGGCGCAGTCCCACTGCGCCCTCCGCCGGCGTCTCCGATCCCTTCAGTGAGCCGCTGTGCATCGGCGCGCTGGCCCTCGATCGGCGCCTGTTCATGGCGCCGATGGCCGGTATCACTACGCTCGCCTTCCGGCGCAGCGTGCGCCGCTGGGGCGCCGGCCTCGCCTTCACCGAGATGATCTCGGCCTACGGCGTGCACTACCGCGACCGGCGCACGCTGGACTACCTGATGTGCGGGCCGGACGAGCATCCCCTGGGCTTCCAGCTGTTCGGCGCCGACGCCGACGTGCTTGCCGACGCGGCGGCGCGCTGCGTGGAGGCGGGCGCCGATCTCGTGGACCTCAACATGGCGTGCCCTATGCGCAAGGTCGTCAAGACCGGCGCCGGCGCCGCGCTTCTCGGCGACCCGGAGCGCGCCGCGGCGATCGTCGCCGCGGTAGTCGGCGCCGTCGAGGGGCGCGCGCCGGTGACCGTGAAGATCCGCTCGGGGCTGCGCGAGGGCGACGAGGCGGGGCGCCGCACCGCACCCCGCCTCGTCGCCGCCGGCGCCGCCGCCGTCTGCATCCACCCGCGGACGGCGCGCCAGCTTTATCGGGGCCGCGCCGATCACAGCATCACCTTTGCCCTGGCAGCCGAGCTCCCCGTGCCCGTGATCGCCTCCGGCGACGTGGACGGCCGTGCCGCGGCTCTCGCCCTGCTCGAGGGCGGTGCGGCCGCGGTCATGCTGGCCCGGCACGCCCTCGGCCGCCCCTGGCTCTTCGCCGAGATCCTCGACGACGCACAGGCCCCTCCACTTGCCGAGCGGCTTGCCGAGGTCCGCCGCTTCACCGACGACGTCATGCGGGAGATGGAGGCGCGGTCCGTCGGCTATCTGCGCCAGTTCTGGCCGCGGTACCGCCGCGCCGGCACCCTTGACAAGGAGCTCGCCCACGCCTTGATGCTCGCCCCCGACGTGACGGCTGTACGCGAGCTGCTCGACAGGTGACCGGCCGCGCTCGCGCGGGTGCCCACGTTTGCGCGTCGTGGGGTCATGGCCTATACTTTCCGACTTGTTCGGCGCGCGGTCCCGGTTCGGGGCCGCGTTGCCGTGTAGAAGAGGAGGAACCCAGTGGTCGACCGCGAGATCATCCTCACTCCGGAGGGCTTTCAGCGCCTCAAGGAGGAGATCGAATACCTCTCGAGCGTCAAGCGCGACGAAGTAGCGGAGCGCATCCGCGCCGCGCGTGACTTCGGCGACATCTCCGAGAACTCCGAGTACGACGACGCCAAGAACGAGCAGGCCATGCTCGAGGCGCGCATCTACGCTCTTGAGGAGCGGCTGCGCAGCGCCATCGTCATCGATTCCGACTCCATCACCACCGACAAGGTCAGCGTGGGCACCAAGGTCACGCTGCAGGATATGAAGTCGGGCGATATCGTGCAGTACTCGATCGTCGGTTCTGCCGAGGCCGACCCCGTCGCCCACAAGCTCTCCAACGAGTCGCCGGTGGGCAACGCGATCATGGGCCACAAGCCGGGTGACAAGGTGACCGTAAGCGTTCCCCAGGGCTCCAAGAAGTTCAAGATCCTGGCCATCGAAAAAGCCTGACGGGTCCCGCTGTGGACGAGCAGAGCGAGCACGGCGGCGACGTCTTCGCCGAACGGCGCGCCAAGCTCGCCGCGTGGCGCGCCGCCGGCGACGTCTACCCCACTGAGTACCAGCCGCGCGACGAGATCGGGCCGCTGCACGAAGCGTACGCGGCCCTCGAGGCCGGGCAGGACTCGGCCGGCTCGCAGCGCGTCGCCGGCCGCGTCGTCGCCCGCCGCGTCCACGGCAAGCTCACCTTCGTCGTCCTCAAGGACCTGAGCGGCGAGCTGCAGCTCTTCTGCCAGCTCGACATGTTGGGCGACGAGCGCTACGCGGCGCTCGAGCACGTGGATCTGGGCGACTTCGTCGGCGCCGAGGGCAGGATGATGCGCACCCGGCGCGGCGAGCTCAGCCTGCGCATCACCTCGTGGCAGCTGCTCAGCAAGTCGCTGCGTCCGATGCCCGAGAAGTACCACGGCCTCACCAGCGTCGAGACCCGCTACCGCAAGCGCTACCTCGACCTGGCCGCCAACGACGACTCGCGCGACGTCTTCATCAAGCGCGCGCGCATCGTCGCCGCTGTCCGCCACTTTCTCGACGACCGCGGCTTCGTCGAGGTCGAGACGCCGGTCCTCCAGCCGCTCTACGGCGGCGCCTTGGCTAAGCCCTTCATCACGCACCACAACGAGCTCGAGCGCGACCTCTACCTGCGCATCGCCACCGAGCTCTACCTCAAACGCTGCATCATCGGCGGCATCGACCGCGTCTACGAGATGGGCAAGGACTTCCGCAACGAGGGCGTGAGCTTCAAGCACAATCCCGAGTTCACGATGCTCGAGACCTACGAGGCCTACGTCGACTACAACCACGTGATGACGATGGTCGAAGAGATGACCGCCGAGGCGGCTCGCGCCGTCGGCGGCCTCAAGGTCACCTTCCGCGAGCATGAGATCGACCTCACGCCGCCGTGGCCGCGTCTCACCATGCGCAAGGCCATCGAGAGCGAGACCGGCATCGATATCGGCGCCGACGACGCGCGCACGGTGGCCGATCTCCAGGCCGCCATCAAAGCGAAGGGGCTCGACGAGACCGTGCCGCTCGCGCCTGCCTGGGGGGCCCAGGTCGACGACCTGTTCAGCGAGTGCGTCGAGCCCAAGCTCATCCAGCCGGTGTTCATCACTGAGCACCCGCTCGAGACCAGCCCGTTCGCCAAGAAGACGCCGCACGACCCGCGCTTCGTCGAGCGCTTCGAGGGCTTCATCGCCGGCATGGAGCTCAGCAACGCCTTCAGCGAGCTTAACGACCCCGACGACCAGCGCGAGCGCTTCATGCAGCAGATGCAAGACCTCGCCGACGGCGACGAGACTGCACATCGACTCGACGAGGACTTCCTCGAGGCGATGGAGTACGGCATGCCGCCGACCGGCGGCCTGGGCATGGGCATCGACCGGCTCGTGATGATCCTCACCGGCGCGCCCAGCATCCGCGACGTCATCCTCTTCCCGGCGCTGCGCGGCTAGAACCCGCAGGGCCGGGCAGGCTACGCCCGCCGGCCCCGCCTACGCGCGCTTGCTGTGATCGACCGCCTTCAGGATCTTGAGGTTCAGCACCACGAACCGCAACAACTGATACAGCTTGTTGTTCATCCAGAAGCGGTCTCTGTCGGTGAACTCAAGCTTGTCTTCTGCACCGTTCACGGTTCTCTCCCACTGTCGATCGACATCATCACTCGGGGATCAGGCCCCAGCCGACGCGTCCCTGGAGCTTGTGCCTGAACGTGGTATGGATCATGCGCTTCATCCAGGCGCCCGCGAGGCCCATCTCCATCTGAGTGACGAAACTGTCGCGCCCACCCTCGTTGGGATAGCGCCGGTGGTCGGGGACCACCGGATACATCATGATCGTCGCCGCAGAACCGTCCCAGAGCGAATCGCCCATGGAAGCGATGCAGGCGGCCGCCATCTCGGTCATGCGCTCGCCGTGCGTCATGGGGCTCTGCTGCACCAGGTCGATGATGTTCATGGCCACGACGCGGCCGATGATGCCCGACACCATGCCCGTGCGCGGCGGCGCCGCCGTGATGCTGGTGCCGTTGGGGGTGACGTGAGGCTGAGAGATGGTGCCCGGCGGCGCAAAAGCTATGCCGGCCGCGAAGATGCTCTCGTACTCCGGGTTCTGATACACCCTCGGCCAGGACTCCGGATCGCCGGCCGTCGTCTCGTAGGGCCGGCCGTAGATGCCGTCGACGGTCACGAAACCGGCCGGGTTCACGACCTTCGCGGAGACGTCGTCGCCGTTCTCGCCGATGTACTTGAGTGGCATCCCCGTGAACTGGGGGATGAGCATGGCGTAGTCGTAGGTGGTCTCGCCATACCCGCCGTCGTAGTCCTCCCAGTGGATGGCGGCCTCGTCGACTTCCAGAACCCCCTTCTGCACGTGCCAGGCGATGCCGTACTCGCGAAAGACGGCGCTGATGAACTCCTCGCTGGTCAGCATACGCCCGCGATGCCGGGCGGTGATGCCGCCCACGCCGAAGTCGCCGGGCGCGCGCTCGTTCGAGATCCAGACCAGCTCCGCCTTGTCTCGCACTCCCTGACGCAGGAGATCCTTGTGGATGTTGGTGATGTACTCGAACGCCGCTCCCTGACAGGTGGCGCCGGGATGCCCGGTGCCGATCACGAGCTTGCGCTTCTCGCCCTTCTTCATGCGCGCCACGTTCTCCAGGTACGCGTCGCGACTCTCCACAGCGTGCGCCTGCGTACAGATGGAGTGGGTGTGCCCCGCCTCAGGGCCAAGCCCGGGCGTCGCCGCGAAGTTCAGGCGCGGGCCGGTCGCGATGATGAGGTGGTCGTAGCCGACACGGACCAGCCTGTCGGCGCCGGCGCCGTTCTTCTCGGCGACCACAAAGCGCTCGTCCGGATGCACCTCAAGGGCCTTGCCGGCCAAGAAACGGACGTGCATCCTGTCGTACACGGGCTGCAGCCGAAACCGCGTCTTCTCCGGCTTCATGTGCCCCACGCCCACCCACACCAGCGAGGGGACGTACAAGAACCGCTCGGAGGGGTTGATCATGGTGATGTCGTGCCGCGTGCCGAGGATGCTGCCCAGATAGAGGGCGGCCGTGTGACCGGCGAACCCGGCACCGATGATGGCTACTCTCGCCATGGCTCCCTCCCGAGGGACTGCGTCCGCTTCCACGAAGTGATCGCACGATAGTACTTCTCCTCGAGTCCCGCTGCACCGTCTGTGTCGCGTCTCGCCGGGGATCGGCTGCACCCGCAGACCTGTTCAGGCCGTGGCCGCCGCCGCGTCCGGCGCATCCGCGTCGACCGCGGCTTCGACCGGCGTCCCCTCATCCTTCGTCCACCGCGGCCCCGGCCAGCCGACCTTGGGCCCGATCGCCAGCGTGAGCCCCGGCACCAGGGCCGTGCGTACCAGGAACGTGTCGAGGAGCACGCCGAGCGCCACGCCGATGCTGATCTCCGCCAGGTCCTTGACCGGCTGGGACAGAAGGATCAGGAAAGTGCCGGCGAGGATGATGCCGGCGCTGGTGAGGACGCCGCCGGTCGCCGCCAGCGCTTTCACGGTGCCGTCGCGCAACCCATGCAGCATCGCCTCGCCACGGATCCGCGTCGTTATGAAGATGTTGTAGTCGCTGCCCAGGGCCACGAGGAAGATGAACATGTAGAGTGGGATACGGTAGCTGATGCGCTCCCAGCCCAGTAGCTTCTCGGTGATGAGGATGGTGCCGCCGAGCGCCGCCAGGTATGAGAGCAGGTTGGTGGCCAGCAGGTAGAGCGGCGCGACGAGGGCGCGCAGAAGCACGGCGAGGATGACGCCGACGACGACGAGGGCGACCACGGCGACGAGGATCGTGTCGCGGTTGCTCAGCGCCCAGGTGTCGGCCTGGATGGCGGTGGGCCCGCCGACGAGCGCCGTCGCCTGGCCGGCGGCGGCGGCCTTGCGGGCCGTCTCCCGGAGCTGGCGCACCTGCTGCAACGCTTCTTTGGAGTACGGGTCGCCCTTGAGAATGACCTGGAAGCTCAGCAGCTTGCCGTCGTCGGCGGTCCCGGTGGGAAACGCGGCGGCGACGCCCGGGCTCTTGCTCAAGGCGCCGATGATCATCCCGGTGACGAAGTCCGGCGGGGCCTGAGGAGCCTTGATGAGCACCGTCGTCGGCGCGAGGCTGCCCTTGGGGAAGTGCTTCTCGAGCAGGGCGTAGCCCTCTTTGGACGGCATGTTCTTGAGGAAGTCCTCGGTGAAGCTGAAGCGCGGGCTGTAGAGCAGGCAGCCCAGAGAGAGCAGAACGAGGACCACGGCGACCGCCGCCGCCGCCCGCTTCGGCGCGGCGGCTACCCGTTCGGCGATGCGCTGCCATGTACGGTGCTGCGTCGCTTCGCCGAGCTTCGGGACCCGCGGCCAGAAAGCGCGCCGGCCGAGCACCGCGAGCAGCGCCGGCATGAGTGTGAGGCCGGAGATGAGCGTGACGAACACGCCGAGGCCCAGCACCGGCGCGAACGAGGTGTAGTCGCCGTACTTGGCAAAGGCCAGTGCCAGCACGGCCAGCGTGACGGTCAGCCCGCTGGCGGCGATCGCCTCCCACGTCTCGCCGAGAGCCGTGGCCAGGGCGACGCGCGCGTCGCTCTCACGGCGCAACTCCTCGCGATAGCGCGAGATGAGCAGGAGCCCGTAGTCGGTGCCGGCCCCGAACAGCAGGATCACCATCAGCGAAGTGGCTTGGCCGGAGAGCGTCACGTCCAGGGCCGTGGCGATCAGCGCGAGGATCCCGCCGGCCACGAAGTAGCCGAAGCCCACGGCGAGCAGAGGGACGAATGCCAGGACCGGCGAGCGGTAGATGATGAGCAGAAGGACCAGTACGAGGATCACCGTGCCGAGGAGGAGTTTGACGTCGGCATTGAGGAAGATCCGGTAGACGTCGGTGATGAGGCCGCCCGGGCCCGTGACGCGCACCTGCATGCCGTTCACCGAGTCACCGAAGTGGTCGCCGATCGCCTGCACGGAGGCGCGAAAAGCCTCGTCGCCGGGGTTGCCGTCGAGGCTGGCGAAGAGCAAGGCGCCCTTGCCGTCCGGAGAGTACTCCAGGCGCGCGCTGTTGACGGGCTCGGCGCCACTCTTGAGCCAGGTCTCGCCGGCGGCGACCGCCGCCTTGTCCGCCGGGGTCAGCGGCGCGTCGGAGCTGTAGACGACGATGATCGGCGTGCCCTTGGCAGCGGGGAAGGACGCCTGCTGCAGCGCGTCGGCGCGCTTGCTCTCGAGGTTCGCCGGTAGCGACTTGGAGGCGTCGTTACTCGTCACGCTCGCTAGTTTGGGACCCATGGAAAGAGCCCCCGCGACGACGATCCAGAGCGCGATCACGATCCATGGGTGTCTGCCGCGCGTGCTCCAGGTGATGATGCTCCGCAGGCGGGTGAAGGCAGTCATGCTCTGAGGCGTCCTTTCGGCTGGTCGGTGAGCGCCCGGAGGCAGGCGTTCATGGTGTCGGCGTCGTTGCTGGCGCCGGGCCGCTGCCGTCCAAGTAGTTCGGTACCCGAATCATAAGGGTACCGAAATGTGTTGTCCAGCGGAGCGGGGCGCGTCGAGATCACGTCTGAGTGCCGACGGTGCTGACGGCCGGCGGGGGCTCGGGTCGCGTCTCGCCGGGAATCGGGTACCATTGAGCTACGTCACGCCTCCGGGGGGTACTCGTGAGGCTCAGAGCAAGCACCGGCGGTCGCCACTGTCCCCCGACATCATGACGTGGCCCCGTCTTCCGGAAGGAGTTGCCGGATGTTCGAACGATTCACCGAACGTGCCAGGCAGGTCGTGGTCCTCGCCCAGGAAGAAGCCAGGGCGCTCAAGCACAACTACATCGGTACCGAGCACTTGTTGCTCGGCCTCCTGCGTGAAGAAGAAGGCGTGGCCGCTCGCGTCCTCGACGGCCTCGAGGTCTCGGTCGAAGAGGTGCGCGCCGCAGTGGTGCGCATCGTCGGCTCGGGCGAAGAGTCGCCGCAGGGTCAGATCCCGTTCACGCCGCGCGCCAAGAAGGTGCTCGAGCTGGCGCTGCGCGAGGCGCTCTCGCTGGGCCATAACTACATCGGCACCGAGCACATCCTGCTGGGCCTCGTGCGCGAGGACGAAGGCGTCGCCGCGCGCATCCTGCTCGATCTGGACGCCGAGCCCGAGAAGATCCGCAACGAGGTCATGCGTACGCTCAGCGGCCCCGGCCGTCGCGGCCAGCAGCAGGGCGGCGGCGAGAGCAAGCGTCAGGCCAAGGTGCTCGAGCAGTTCGGGCGCAACCTCACCAAGCTGGCCGAAGAGGGCAAGCTCGATCCCTGCATCGGGCGCTCCATCGAGATCGAGCGCGTGATGCAGATCCTCAGCCGGCGCACCAAGAACAACCCCGTGCTCATCGGCGAGCCCGGCGTTGGCAAGACGGCGATCGTCGAGGGCTTCGCGCAGCGCATCTCCAACCACGAGGTGCCCGAGCTGCTCAAAGGCAAGCAGGTCTTCAGCCTCGACCTCGCCGCGCTGGTCGCGGGCTCCAAGTACCGCGGCGAGTTCGAAGAGCGGCTCAAGAAGGTCATGAAGGAGATCCACGACACCGGCGACATCATCCTCTTCATCGACGAGCTGCATAATCTCGTCGGCGCCGGCGCCGCCGAGGGCGCCATCGACGCCGCCAGCATCCTCAAGCCGGCGCTGGCGCGCGGGGAGCTTCAGACCATCGGCGCCACCACCATGGACGAGTACCGCAAGTATCTGGAGCGCGACGCCGCTCTGGAGCGCCGCTTCCAGCAGATCAAGGTGGCCGAGCCCTCGGTCGAGGAGACCGTCGAGATCCTCAAGGGCCTGCGCGACCGCTACGAAGCCCACCACCGCAT
>JAPLCL010000063.1 GCA_026392265.1 Actinomycetota bacterium | reverse complement strand
CTGCGCGCGGCCCTCGGCCTCGCCGAGATCGGGCTCACCGTCTATCTCGTGGAGAAGGCTCCCCAACTCGGCGGCTGGGTCGCCGGCTTCGGCCACATGTACCCGCACGGCCGGAACGGCGCCGATCTGGTCGCCACGCTCGAGCACAAGGTTCGCGCAAACCCGGCCATCACCGTGTTCACGAACGCCGAAGTGATGAACAAGTCGGGGAGCTTCGGCAACCTCCAGGCGACGATCGCCGTACAAGGTGAACGGCTGGAGACCATCACCGTCGACGTCGGTTCGATCGTCGTCGCCACCGGCTTCGACACCTACGAGCCGGCCGCCGGCGAGCTCGGCTACGGCATCGACGGCGTCGTCACGCTGCCCGATTTCAAGAAGATGGTGGACGAATCGGTCGGCCCCCTGAAGCACAACGGCCGGCCGGTCAAGACCATCGCCTACATCTACTGCGTGGGCAGCCGCCAGAGCGAGGACGTCGAAGGCGGCCACACGTACTGCTCGCGCTACTGCTGCACGGCGGCAGTGGACGCCGCGCTCGAGGCGGCCGCCAAGGGCGACCCCGGCCTGCGCCAGTATCACCTGTACCGCGACATGCGTACCTACGGCAAGTACGAGCTGCTGTGGAACGAGTCGCGCGAGAAGGGCTCGCTCTACCTGCGCGTGCCCGACGACCAGCCGCCGACGGTCGAGAAGCTTGCCTCCGGCGGCCTCAAAGTCACGACCAAGGACCTGCTCACCGGCGGGGAAGAAGTGGCCATCCCGGCCGACCTCGTTGTACTCGTCACCGGCATGGTGCCGCGCGAGAACGGCGAGCTGGTCAGCGTGCTCAAGCTGCCGGTGGGCAACGACGGCTTCTTCAACGAGATCCATCCAAAGCTCCGCCCGGTCGAGACGATCGTGGACGGCGTCCTCATCTGCGGCGCCTGCCAGTCGCCCAAGAACTCGGCCGAGGCCGTCGCCAGCGGCCTCGCGGCCGTCACCCAGAGCGGCGCCATGCTCAAGCGCGGCTTCGCCGAGCTCGACCCCATGGTGGCGCTGGTCGACACCGACGCCTGCACCTGGTGCGGCAAGTGCATGGAAGCCTGCCCCTACGCGGCCATCGAGCAGGTCGAGGAGGGCGGCAGGGCGGTCGCCAGTATCATCCGGACCGCCTGCAAGGGCTGCGGCGGCTGCGTACCGGTGTGCCCCACCGACGCCGTCGACCTGCAGGGCTACACCGACGCTCAGATCAAAGCCATGATCGACGGGCTCCTGGAGGTGAGCTGCTCATGACGCAGAGCGACAACGGCGCGACTGCGGCTCTTCCGTTGATCAGGGACGCCGTCCCCGGTCAGCGCGACATTCGCGAAGTCGTCCGCGACGAGCAGGTCATGCGCCGCCGGATCCTCGCGGCACTCGAAGACGGGCCCCTCACAGTGCCCGAGCTCGCGACAGCCCTGGAGCGCCCGTCCCACGAAGTGATGTTCTGGGTGATGGGTCTGCGCAAGTACGGCTGGGTCGGCGAGATCAAGGAAGTCACCGACGAAGGCTACTACCGCTATCAAGTGGTGGAGAGGGAGGGCTCATGACGGCTCTCGTGAACCCCGGGCTGGCGACGGAGCTGAACCGCTTCGACGAGTTCAACGCCGACGCCTGTATGAACTGCGGGGTGTGCTCCGCCATCTGCCCGATGGGTGTCGATGTCGAAGTGCGCAAGCTGTTTCGCTACGTGCTCCTCGGCATGGAGGAGCAGGTCAGGGCCCAGACGGAGAACGTCTTCTCCTGCCTGCTCTGCAAGATGTGCGAGGAGAACTGCCCCGCGGGCGTGCACATCGCAGAGAACGTGCGCACCTTGCGGCACCACATCGTCCTCACCACCTTCGGCCTCGGGGAGGGATGACGATGCCTCTCCCGACCGGCGAAGTGATCGGCATCCTGGGCGACAACCTGCGCCTGAGGAACTCGGTGCTGCCGCTGCCGACCAAGGTGGCGACCAAGTGGACCGAAGGCCTCGGCTTGCCGCACGGCGGCAGGACCGTGCTCTACACGGGACTGATGTACCAGCTCATCCCGTACATCGAGGGCCTCGTGAAGGCCCAGATCAAGATGGGCGACTCGTGGATGGGGAAGTACACGGGCCTCGGCCGCAAGGTGAACCGGTACGTCAACGTCTCTGCGTTCATGGCGCGCCCCTCGGCAGAGGAGCGCGCCCGCTACGACCAGGTGCCGATCAACGTCGTGCACCTGCTGCGCAAGGCCGGCGTCCAGTTCGGCGCCCTCTACGAGGACGACCTCTACTCGGGCGCTCTCGCCTACGACCTGGGCCTTGACGAGATCGTGGTCGAGCACGCGAAGAAGGTACACGCCGTCTTCAAGAAGCGCGGCGTGAAGACCGTGATCACCATCGATCCGCATACGACGACGATGCTGCGCAGCGTCTACCCCAAGATCCTGAAGGGCTACGACATCGAGGTGAAGAGCTACCTTGAGGTCCTGGCCGAGAAGGGCTTCGGCAGCAACGGCCACAGCCCCAGGCAGCTCTCCGGCGACGTCGTCATACACGATTCGTGCGTCTTCGCCCGCTACGAGGGCGTCGTTGACGAGCCGCGTGAACTGCTGGCGGCCGCCGGCGTCACCATCCGCGACCCGGAGTACACGGGTCGCCAAACATGGTGCTGCGGCGGCCCCGTCGAGTCGCTCTACCCGATCAAGGCGGCTGCCAACGCGGCCAATCGCGTCGCGCAGCTGCGAGCTGCCGCACCCGACTGCGTCACCATGTGCCCGATGTGCTTCGTCAACTTGAGCACCGCGGCGGGCGACACCATGCGCTTCAAGGATATCTCGCAGTATCTGCGGGAGGCCTACGCGTCCTGAGGCCGGCGTTGCCGACCCGGAACTGAACAGCACTGGAGGTGCTGGAGTGGATACGACCAAGAAGACGATCATCCTGTTCAGCGGCGAGTTCGACAAGGTGATGGCGGCCCTGATCATCGCC
>JAPLCL010000057.1 GCA_026392265.1 Actinomycetota bacterium | reverse complement strand
TCGCCCATTCACCGCAAACATCCCCGAAGTCAGCACCAATAGAGGAATCCCCGGCTGCCTGAGGCGGCGGCTTCCGGCAGGACGACATGGGCTCAACGTGAGGCCCATAGACTACGCCGGCCCGACTCGCGATATGGCTATACTGCGTATTCCGGCCCAAGTCGATCACCGATTCCAGGCCAAGCCGATCACGGATTCCACGGCAAGGCGATCAGCGATTCCAGAGCAAGCCGATCACTGATTCCACGGCAAGCCGAACACTTTTGGCCGCCGCCGTGGAATCTGTGAGGGGCAGCTACTGAAGCGACGCATGGCACGACCGTCACACTCGACCTCGTCAACGGCGAGGAGGCCGAGGTGGCTTACGGGAGGGTGTCCATGCGCAAGACCAGAGAGATCCTGCGCCTCAAGTTCGAGGCGCGGCTGTCACACCGCCAGATCGGCCGCGCCTGCGGCGTCTCCTGCTCCACGGTCTCGGAGGCCGTGGGGCGCTTCCAGGCCGCGGGCCTCTCCTGGCCGCTGCCCGCGGAGCTCCCCGACTCGGCCCTCGAGGCGCGCCTCTACCGCGCCCACGGCGTGGTCGCGAGCGACACCCGCGAGCCCGACTGGCAGCACGTGCACAAGGAGCTCGCGCGCAAGCACGTCACCCTCGCCGCGCTGTGGAGCGAGTACAAGCTCTCGCACCCGGACGGCTACCAGTACAGCTGGTTCTGCGCCGCCTACCGCGCCTGGGCGGGGAAGATCGACGTGGTCATGCGCTGCCCGCACAAGGCCGGCGAGAAGCTCTTCGTCGACTGGGCCGGGGACGCCGTGCCGATCGTCGATCCGGCCAGCGGCGAGGTGCGCCCCGCCTACCTCTTCGTGGCCGTGCTGGGGGCCAGCAACTACACCTACGTCGAGGCCAGCCTCGACCAGGGCAGCGAGGCTTTCCTCGCCGCCCACGTGCGCGCCCTCGAGTTCTACGGTGGCTGCGCCCGGATCCTGGTGCCCGACAATCTCAAAACCGGGGTGCAGCAGGCCGATCGCTATGAGCCTCTGATCAACCGCGCCTACGCCGACCTTGCCGCCCACTACGGGGCGGCCGTGATCCCCGCCCGCGCGGGCAAGCCCCGGGACAAGGCCAAGGTCGAGGCTGGCGTGCTCTTCTCCTACCGCGCCCTCCTCGTGCCCCTGCGCGACCGCGTCTTCTTCTCGCTGCCCGAGCTGAACGCGGCGCTCTCGCAGCAGCTGCGCCTGCTCAACGAGCGTCCCTTCCAGAAGCTTCCCGGCAGCAGAAGGAGCGTCTTTGCCGAACTCGATGCGCCGGCCCTTCTGCCGCTGCCTGCCGAGCCCTACGCCTGCCGCACGAGAAAGCGCGCCCGCGTGCACATCGACTACCACGTCGAGCTCGAGCGCCACTGCTACTCGGTGCCCTACCAGCTCGCCCGCGAAGAGGTCGAGATCGTCTTCTCGGCGAGCCTTGTCGAGGTCTTCCACGACGGGCAGCGTGTGGCCAGCCACGTGCGCAGCGGCCGCCGCGGGCGCTTCACCACCGACCCCGCGCACATGCCCGCCGCGCACCGCGAGGTGGCTTCGTGGACGCAGGAGCGCCTGGTCGCCGCGGCGCGGCGCACGGGGCCCGCCACGCAGGCCCTGGTGACGGCCATCATGGCGGCCCGCGTGCACCCCGAGCTCGGCTTCCGCAGCTGCCTCGGCATCCTGCGCCTCGGGGACAAGCACGGCGCGGCGCGCCTCGAAGCGGCCTGCGCGCGGGCGCTCACCTGCGGGGGGCGCTCCTACAAGTCGGTCAAGTCGATCCTCGAGAAGCACCTCGAGAGCGTCGCCCTGCCGGAAGGCCCAGCCCCGCCGGGCCCCGCCCACGAGAACGTGCGCGGCCCCGGCTACTACACCTGAAAGGATGCTGCACATGAACACGACCGCCACCATCGAGAAGCTCTACGACCTGCGCCTCGGGGTCATGGCCGAGGCCTTCAGCGCGGAGCTTACGCGCAGCGGCGAGGTAAGCCTCAGCTTCGCCGAGCGCGTCGGCCTGCTGGTCGACCGGCAGTGGGCCGCGCGCGAGGAGGCGCGCCTTTCGCGGCGCCTGAAGAAGGCCAACCTGAAGACGCCCTCGGCGTGCGTCGAGGAGATCGACTTCCGCACGCCGCGCGGCCTCAACCGTGAGGTCGTCCTCGACCTCGCCGGACTGGGCTTCCTGGGCGCCGCCGGCAACGTCATCCTCACGGGGCCCACGGGGCTCGGCAAGACCTACCTCGCCTGCGCGCTCGCCGATCGCGCCTGCCGGCGCGGCTTTGCCGCTGCCTACTGCCGCCTGCCGCGGCTGGTCTTCGAGCTCGCCCTGGCGCGCGCCGACGGCACTTACCTGAAGGCGCTCGCGGCGCTTGCCAAGGTCGAGCTCCTGATCCTCGACGACTGGGGGCTCGTGAGCCTCGACGTCCAGGCTTCCGCCGACGTCATGGACGTGATCGACGACCGCGCCGGAGTGCGTTCGACGATCGTGACCAGCCAATTGCCGGTCAGTGAGTGGCACTCCCTGATCGCCGACCAGAGCATCGCCGACGCGCTGCTTGACCGCCTCGTGCACCGCGCCGTACGGATCGAGCTGAAGGGAGAATCGATGCGCAAGCAGGGCCCTCAGGGCGGCCCTCAGTTGACCTGAAGCCGATCACTCTGTTACGAAAGCACAAAGCCAGCGTCGCTTCGCTCCGACGGTGATCGCCTGCCTGGAATCAGTGATCGGCTGGCCGTGGAATCGGTGTCCAAGGTGAGTGGAATCCGCACTATACCCGTCAGCTACTACACTCGCGATGTGATACAAGCGCGCATCGGGGCCAGTGCCGCCTGGTATAGACTCCGTCGCAGGATGGAAGCCGCCTCCACGGATCATGAATCGCCGCAGAGAGTACCGCCGCGCCGGCGATGGGGCTGGTGGCGCCACGCCTCTCAAGCCGCTCTCGAACCTGACGAGGCGAGGCCCCGGTGAAGGTGTTGTTCCTGAAGGAGGCTCTGGGCATCGGAGGGGCAGAGCGTCAGCTCGCGCTGACGATGAAGTACCTGCCGGGTGAATGGGAACGCCGCGTGTGGACCATGGCTGGAGGGCCATTCGCCGACGTGATCGCGGCTCAG
>JAPLCL010000327.1 GCA_026392265.1 Actinomycetota bacterium | reverse complement strand
GGCGCAGAGAGACCTTCTTGTCGACTACTGCGGCCTGGATGAAGAACTGGCCCCAGGGCGTGAGCGTGGTGCCCACGGCGGCGACCACGGTGAACAGCCACAGGCTGTTCATCTGCGCGTGAGGGATGAGGGCGCCGCGCGTGGCGGCCGGCCAGTCGGCGCCCGCCAGGATCCCCGAGACGACATAGGTCACGAGCACGAACCCGAGCACCAGCAGCACGCGCTCCACCTTGCGGTAGGAGCCTCGCGTGACGAGGAGCCACAGCCCGACGGCCACCACGGGCACGCCGACGTACGAGGGCACGCCGAACAGGCTGCCGGCCGCGGCGACGCCCGAGAACTCGGCCACGGTGGTGCCGAAGTTGGCGACCACCGTGGCGAGGATGGCGAGGGCGGTCACCTTGAGGCTGAAGTTCTCGCGGATGAGCGCCGCCAGGCCGCGGCCGGTGACGACGCCCACGCGCGCGTTCATCTCCTGCACGATCGCCAGCACGGGGGTGATCAGGACGAGGATCCAGAGCATGCTGGAGCCGTAGCGCGAGCCGAACACCGACCACGTGGTGAGGCCGCCGGCGTCGGTGCCGGCGTTGGCGGCGATCAGGCCGGGGCCGACCATGCTCAGGATGATGAGCAGCCGCGTGCGGCCGACGCGGCGGAGGACCCTGCCGCCGAGGTTGTCGCGAAGCCTCGTCACGGGTGAGCCTTAGTGGAAGATCCTCGGCAGCCGCTTCTTCCAGGCCAGGGGGAGCACGAGGTCGATGGCGTCGTCGATGGTGATGATGCCGTGCAGCTCGCCCTCCACGTCCACGATGGGCAGGGCGAGCAGGTTGTACTTGGCGATGACCTCGGTCACGGCTTCCTCGCCCGCGTCGGTGAGCACTGAGACGGGGTTCGCGGTCATGAAGTCGCGCACCTTCTTGTCGGGCGGCGTGGTGAGCAGGTCGCGCAGCGAGAACACGCCGCGCAGGTGCTCGGAGCGGTCGACCACGTAGATGTAGTACACGGTCTCGACGTACTCGGCCTGCTCGCGCAGCCGCTGCGTAGCCTCTTCGGCGGTGTCGTCGAGGCGCGCCCAGGCGTACTCGGTGGTCATGATGCCGCCGGCGGAGTGCTCCGGGTAGCTGAGCAGCTCGCACATGTCTTTGGCGTCGTCCTTCTCCATCATGGTGATGAAGTGCGCGCGGCGGTCGTCGGGCAGGTCGGCGAGCAGGTCGGCGGCGTCGTCGGGCGACATCTCGTTGAGGATCTCGCTGGCTTTGTCGTCGGGCAGGTCGAGCAGCAGGGACGCCTGGTACGAGGAGTGAAGCTCCTCGAAGGTGTCGGCGGCGAGGTCGTCCTCGAGCGCGTCCAGCACGGCGGCGCGCTCCTCCGGCGAGAGCTCGTGGACGAGCTCCGCGATGTCGGCCGGGTGCAGCAGCTCGAGCCTGGTCTGGGGGACGGCGAGCCGCACCGCGGAGTCGTCCGTGCGCTCCACGTCCACGTCTTTCCAGTCGATGAGGTGGGGGCGCGGGTTCTGGCGGCTCTTGGCGAGGCGCTCGCTGACCTTGCCGAGCCCCACGCGGCGCAGGATGGCGCTGCTCGAGATGTCGACGGCGACGACGTGCACGTCGGCGCCCATGCGCAGCAGCTGGATGTCGTTGACGCGGATGACCTTGCGGCCGTCGGTGTCGACCAGCTGTTTGTCGAGGAAGGTGGCCGAGAGATGCAGTTCGTCGGCCGACAACTCGCGCGCCCCCAGCTGCCCGCGGGGCACGCGCAGCATGGTGCCCGACTCCTCGAAGCTGGTGACGTCGGGCCACGCCGCGTAGAGGGTCTTGCCGCGGCGGCGGATGCCGATGGCCGTGACCTGCGGATAGGCGTGGCCGGCCGTCGTGACCACCAGGTCGTGTACCGTGCCGGCCGGCGTGTCTTCGACGTCCCGTACCGGGCTGCCCAGCAGCTTGCTCAGAAAGAACACCGGCCTCACCTCCTCCGCGGCCCGTCGACCTCGAGACACACAAAAGCCTCCCTCGCGGAAGGCTCCGTGCGCGCAGCAGGAGGGCGATCCTCACTCGTCCCAGCTTTAGCACAACATACCGTAGAGGTCAGGGCCTCAGCCGTCTGGGGCAAAACCTTGATCCGGTAGTGCCTGTACTACCCGTTGGCGTCTCTGGACGTTTCCGGGCAACTGCCTCTATGTTTGTCGGAGCCTC
>JAPLCL010000062.1 GCA_026392265.1 Actinomycetota bacterium | reverse complement strand
ACAGTCCCCGTGATCAACGGCGAAGCCGGGGACTGGGACCACCCCATCCAGTCGGTCAGCGACGCGCTGACGATCCTCGACTACGGCGGCCGGCTGGAGGGCGAGACCATGGCCTGGATCGGGCACGGCGACTGCATGTGCAACTCCGTGGTCCTCACGTTCTCGCGTCTCGGGATGAATGTGAATGTGGCCACGCCCCCGCACTTTCCGCTCTCGGAGGATGTGCGCAGGATGGCCGCGGACAACTGCCGCGCCTTCGGCACGCGCCTCATGGTCACCGAGGACCCCGAGGATGTCGTGGCCGACGCAGACTACGTGTACACGTCCCTGTGGTGGTGGGAGGACTCGGCGGAGTACGTCGCACAGATCCGCCGCAAGATGCGTTCCTATCAGGTGAACGAGGCGCTGTGGGCCAAGACCAAGCCAGGCGCCCGCTTCATGCACTGCCTGCCGGCGGTGCGCGGCGACGAGGTGACCGACGCCATCATCGACGGCTCCGCCTCGATGGTCTGGGACATGGCCGAGAACCGCAAGCATCTGCAGAAGGCGGTCGTCTTGGCTCTCATCGGCATCGACCGCCTGCCTGCGGACCCCGATCTGCAGGCCATCGGCCGCGCGCTGCTGACATGAGCGCGGCCCGTCACAAGCCAGCCGAATCGACACGTCGCGCGATCGCCAAAGGGGAGAGCATGAAGAAATCACGTAACTGGCGCGCGCGTCGGCTCACGGCCCTGCTGGGACTGGTCCTCGCAGCCGCCCTGGTGTGGGGGGCGACGACGGCCGCCGCCGACAGCGCCTCGCCGGCGGCCTCGGCCGACAAGGTCGTCCTCAAGATCGGCTGGACCGTCGAGCCCGACAACCTGAACCCGTTCATCGGCTGGCAGAACCAGGACTACGAGATCTGGGCCATCAACTACAGCTTCCTGTTCGGTTTTGGCGTCTCGGACACGCCGACTCTGGACCTCGCCAGTGAGATCCCGACGCAGGAGAACGGGGGGCTCTCCGCCGACGGCAAGGTATGGACCATCAAGCTGCGCCTGGACCTCAAGTGGAGCGACGGCGAGCCACTCACGGCCGACGACGTGGCCTTCACCTACAACTACATCGTGAAGAACGACATGTTCAACATGGCCCTGGCCACGCGCGAGATCCTCGGCGCGAATGCCATCGACCCGACGACCGTTCAGATCACGTGCTCGCGGCCCAAGGCCGACATGATGCGCATCTTCATCCCCATCATCCCCCAGCACATCTGGAGCAAGGTGACGCCGAAGGCGGCCACGACGACCTTCACCAATCCCGTGCCTATCGTCGGTAGCGGGCCGTTCACGGCGGTCGAGTTCGAGAAGGGCAAGTTCCTGCGCATGGAGAGGAACCCTTACTACTACGGCAAGCGACCGGCCGTCGACGAGATCATCTTCGCGACCTACCAGAACCCGGACACGATGACCATCGACCTGAAGTCGGGGAATCTCGACGCGGCCTGGGGCATCCCCGTGGCCCAGTTCCGCACGCTCGAGGCCGAGTCGGGCACCGAGGCGCTGGCGTATCCCTACTACAACTGGGAGTACCTGAACTTCAACTGCTTTGACAGCCCCGACTCAATGGGCGCGCCGGTGCTCAAGGACTGGCGCTTCCGTAACGCCATCAACTACGCGATCGACCGCGAGAAGCTCTGCGCGATCGCCTTCCAGGGCTACGCCGCGCCGGGCACCACCATCGTGCCGCCAAAGACCTGGCAGGACCCCGACTACCACTGGCAGCCGGCGGCAAGCGAGGAGATGGGCTTCGATGTGGCGGAAGCCGGCCGTCTTCTCGATCAGGCCGGCTATCCGCTCAAGAGCGGCAAGCGCTTGGACAAGCAGGGCAAGCCGATCGTCCTCCGTCTCTACGCGACGACCGACAACGTGCCCTCGCAGACCGAGGGCAAGCTCATCGTCGGCTGGCTTCATGAGCTGGGCCTGAACGTCGAGTTCTCAGTGCTCGACGCCGGCGCACTCAGCGCCCGCGTCTGGAACTTCGAGGGCGCCGCGTACCGCCCCGACTTCGACATGTACATTGACAGCTGGCTGGGCTACGTGGACCCCGGCCAGACGCTGACGGCGGAGGCCACGTGGCAGATCGGCAGCACCAACGAGCCGGCCTGGTCGAACGCGGAGTACGACAAGCTCTCCGAAGAGCAGGCGGCGCAGCTGGACCCCGAGCAGCGCAAGCAGAGCATCTGGCGCATGCAGCAGATCATGTACGAGCAGACGCCGTGGGTCGTGGTCGCATACCCCGACTACTTCGAGGCCTACGACACCGCCGACTGGACCGGCTGGACGCGCGTCAACGACGGCAACGGCCCCGCGTTCTTCACCGCCGGCAACGTCGACACCTACGTCAACCTCAAGCCGGTCGTGGCGACAGAAGCGGCGGCGGGGACGAGCTCGAGCGTCTGGATCGTCGTTGGGCTGGTGGGCGCCGCGGTGATCGTGGTCGTCTTGGTGCTACTGCGGCGCCGGAGCCGTGGGCGCGCCGTCGATGAGGCGTGAGGCCGGCGCCCTGGCGCGCCTTGTGGCGATCCTTGCCTTGGCCACCGTGGCAGGGGCATGCGGACAAGCAGACGCCGACCAGCCGGCAAAGGACGGTCCAGCGGTGAACAACGATACGCGCACGCCCGGCGAGCACCAGCGGCAGGAGGCCACGCTCATGGCGTGGCCGTACAAGACCTCGATCTGGGAAGAGAAGCTGGCGCCGTTGCAGGCGGAGATCGCCGCCATCGCCCGCGCCATCGCGGCGCATCAGCCGGTCGTCATGGCGGCGGCGCCCGGTCACGTTGACGAGGCGCGGCAAGCCTGCGGCCCCGCCGTTCAGGTCGTCAGCCTCGAGTACGACGACTGCTGGACGCGCGACACCGGCCCTATCGGCGTCTATCGCTCCGGTGAACGCGTGGGGCTCGACTGGCGGTTCAACTGCTGGGGCGGCAAGTTCCCGCCGTGGGAGAAGGACGACGCTTTCGCCGGCCAGGCCTGCGAGGAGTTGGGGATGCCGGCCCAGCCGGTGGACATGGTCCTCGAGGGCGGCGCTGTGATCGTCGACGGCGAGGGCACGCTGATCACCACCGAAGAATGCCTGCTCAACGAGAACCGTAACCCGGGCATGACGAAGGCCGAGATCGAAGCCACGCTCAAGGCGGAATTCGGCGTCACCAAGGTCATCTGGCTTCCCTACGGCCTTGCCGGCGACACGATCACGGACGGGCACGTCGACGGGGTCGCCGCCTTCGTGCGGCCCGGGGCATTGGTCATCCAGGCGGGTCCCAAGGGCACGTTCGACCACGCCAGGCTGGCGGCCAACAGAGCCGTCCTCGAGAACAGCACCGACGCCCGGGGACGACACTTCGAGCTCGTCGACATGGAGCCGTATCCGACTCTGTCGTGCGGCTCCTACGAGACGAGCCACAGCTACGTCAACTACTACGTCTGCAACGGCGCCGTCATCGTGCCGCTCTGCGGCCGGGCCGACGACGACGAAGCCGCGCTCGCGACGCTTCGCGGGGCGTTTCCCGAGCGCGAAGTGGTCGGCGTCGTGTGCCCCACGGTCACCTACGGCGGCGGCGGGGTGCACTGCGTCACGCAGCAGGTGATCCCGCAGCTCTGACTCCGGCCGGCCGCGCAGAGCGGCTCCACACGTTGGCTCCCGGGCTCGCGCAGGTGGTAGAGTCGGCGCCGTGACCCTCCGCGGACTCGTCAGCCACATCTACTTCACCTTCGGCCACAGACAGGCCTGAGGCGGCCGCGCACCGCCGGGCCGCAGCGCGCGCAGCGCGCCCGGGCCCGCCCCACGCGGCTTGCCGCCGACCCTCGCTCCGAGGGGATGTCCCTCGAGGGGCAGACAAGGATCACGGGGTTTCTTATCTGCTCCCGAGCGACTGCCTGGTCTCCGGCCAAGGAGATTCGGGCGACGGGAACGGCATTCTCACCAGTCCAATGAACGGCCCACCCGGCAGCCCCTGCGGCGCCGGTCCCCCATGTAAGCGAAGGAGGTGGCGACATGAATGAGGCTCGCCTGACGATCTGGGACGACGCGGCCTGCAAGCGCGTGCACGAAGCGACCCTTGAGGTGCTGATCGATACCGGCATCGAGGTGCGCTACGCGCCGGCGGTCGAGATCTTCGCGAAGGCAGGCGCGCTGGTCGACGGCACCCGCGTGCGCATCCCTGCCAAACTGGTTGACGAAGCCCTTGCCTTCGCCCCGCGCGACGCAACGATCAAGCCTCGCGGCGGCGAGACCGCGCCGCTCGTGCTCGACGCGCACCACAGCTACTGCGGCACCGGCAGCGACGTGCTCTACGTCTGCGACCCCGACACTCGCGAGCGCCGCCGCGTGCGCAAGGCCGACGTGGAGGGCATGGCCGCGCTCTGCGAGAAGCTCCCCCACATCGACTTCGTCATGAGCATGGGCCTGCCCGAGGACGTGCCGCAGGCGATCGACGACCTTGCCCAGGTGGACGCCATGGTACGCGGTACCCGCAAGCCGCTACTGGTGGCGCCGCGCGACGGTCACATCCTCGGTAAGCTCAAGGAGATGACGGCGCTGGCCGGCGAGGCCGACAGCTTCGGCATCTACGCGATGCCGGTGCCGCCGCTGCTCTTCGACGAGGACGGCGCCAGCAAGGTCATCGCCTGCGCCGAGCTCGGCATCCCGCTGATCTGGGCGCCGGCGCCGAACGCAGGTACCACCGCGCCGGCCAGCATCACGTCCGTGATCGTCGTGGCCAACGCCGAGGTCCTCGCGGGTCTCGTGCTCAGCCAGGCCGTCAAGGCAGGCGCGCCCTTCGTGTGGGGCGTCGGCGCGGGCGCCATGAACATGCGCACCATGACCGAGGTGTACTCCTCCGCCGGTCCGGTGCAGGGCTACCAGGCGCAGACCGACCTGGCGCGCTGGTACGAACTGCCGAGCTTCAGCTACGCGGCGCACTCAGACAGCAAGACGCTCGACGAGCAGTGGGGTGTGGAGAGTGCTATCACGACGGTGACGGGCCTGCTCTCGCGCGCGACTCTCCTGCACGACGTCGGCTACCTGGAAGCGGGCCTGCAGGGTAGCTACGAGTCGATCCTTCTCGGCAATGAGCTGATCGGTTACACGAAGTACTTCATGAGTGAGCTGAAGGTGGACGACGAGGCCCTGGCGCTCGACGAGATCAAGGCCATCGGGCCGGGCGGCAACCACTTGGC
>JAPLCL010000156.1 GCA_026392265.1 Actinomycetota bacterium | reverse complement strand
TGCGAGGCCGAGTCGCCGCACGCCGCCAGGAGCAGCGACGCCGCAACCAGCATGGGGACGATCGGGGTCTGCGTCATGCGGTGCGACTCCTGGCGAAAGGGGGCGTGGCGCTCGCGCCTGCGTTGCGGGGGACGACTACCTCGGTGCGTCGTCCGCCAAACCGGGCAGCCCGCCTCACCACCCCATCGCCTCCAGCCCCTGCTGCCACGGGAGGATCTCCACGCCGCCGAGGCGCTTGGGCTCACGGCCGAGATACCAGACCATCGCCCGCACGCGGCGGCCGGCGTAGTCCGCGAAGCGGGCCAGGCCGCGCAGGTCCGCGGTGCCGACCGTGCGTGACGCCTTCGCCTCGATGGCGAACAGCTCCCCGCCGCGCTCGACGATGAAGTCCACCTCGGCGCCGTGTTCGGTGCGGAACGTGGCCACGCGCACCGTCTGGTCGAACGCGGCGGCGCTGTGCACGATCTGGCCGAAGAGGAGGTGTTCGAAGAGCCGCCCGATGCGATCGGGGGAGGCGCCGAAGTTCCCCAGCAGGCCGTTCAGCACCCCGTTGTCGAAGAAGTAGAACTTCGGGTGCTGCACGAGCCGCCGCGTCGCGCTCTTGGCGAACGCATCCGCACGCACGACGAGCAGTGTGTCCTCGAGCACCTCGAACCAGCGGCCGGCCGACTGCCGCGGCACCTGGGCCGCCTGCGCCACCTTGGCGAGGTCGAGGTGCGCCCCGGCCCATTCGCCGATGGCCGTGAGGAATCGCGCAAAGCCCTCGAGGCTCCGGCTCAGGCTCTCCGCCTGCACTTCCTCGCGCAGGTAGATCGCGGCGTACGTCGAGAGCGTCTTCTCGCGATCGCGCGCGTCGGGTTCGGCGAGGATCCCGGGCAGCGTGCCGTGCGCAAGCGCGTGCGGCGTCGGCAGGCGGTGATCGCACTCGGCGCTGACGATCGGTCCCATTTGATAGGCATGGAGGCGCCCCGGCAGGAGGTTCGCCTCGCCGCGGCGCAGTTTCCGCGCGCTCGATCCAGTGAGGAGGAACCGCATGCCATGACGCGGCCGGTCGAGAATCGACTGGATGGTGTTCAGCAACCCGGGGATGCGCTGGATCTCGTCGATGAAGACCGTGTGGATCTTCGCCGGCGCGAGCGCGTCGAGTCGCGCCTCGAGTTCCGACGGATCGCTGGCGAACGAGAGGAAGGTCGGCTCGTGCGCGAGGTTGATCTCGAGGTCGGGGTCGAGCGAGCGCATCAGCGTGGACTTGCCGACCTGCCGGGGACCGAGCAGGAGGACGCTGCTGGTAGAGCGCTGGAGGGACGGCCGGAGGCAACGAGAGTACATGTGGTTATAATACCGCGTAATATCACCGCGTGTCAACTGCGCGCGCGAGGCAACCCGCTCAGTACGCCCTCAGCTCGCCGAGCCGCTGCGACACCAGGGCGTCGGCGGCCCGCGCGGCCGGGGCGTGCCCCGTCAGAGCCAGGATGAAGGGCGCCTTCTCGAGCGCGAACAACTCGGTGTCCTCCGTCGCCGTCACCGTCGCCGTGCGCGGCACGTCGTGGATGAGGGCGATCTCGCCGAAGCCCTCGCCGCGGCCGAGCCGCTTCACCTCGTGGCCCGCCTTGGTGATCGCGACCTTGCCCGTGGCGATGGCGTAGAAGCAGTCGCCGGCCTCGCCCTCGCGGATGACCGTCTCGCCGGCCGCCGCCGAGACCGGTCGCAGGGCGCGCGCGAGGCACTCGATCTCGGGCGCGGGCAGCGGGGCGAAGATGGGCAGCGAGCGAAGCAACTGGATCTCCACCTGCGGCACGTCGGCCGCCGCGTCGATCTTCCAGAGCCGGCTCCAGGCCAGCGCCACCAACACGAAGAACAGCAGCGCCGTGCCGAGCAGCGCGGCCCGCGCGCCGCTCAGGCCCACCAGCACGGGCACCATGACCGACCCGATGGCGAGTCCGAAGTTCATCAGCGACTCGAGCAGCGAGAAGACCCTGGCCAGGACGCCGGGGGGCGCCGACCGCTGGAGGAGGATGCGCCCTGTCACGTCGAAGACCGTCCGCCCGAGCCCCGCCATGGCGAGGAGGACGAACGCCCCGGCACGCGAGGGGTACAGGCCGAGGACGCCCAGGGCGAGGGCCGCGGTGAGCATGCCCGCGACGAGCGCCGGAGCCAGGCGCCGGCGGGCGACGAGGAGGGCCGTCACCCCCGCGCCGAGCACGCCGCCGGCGCCGAAGGCCGAGTTGAGGAAGCCGGCCCCGGCCTCGCCCATGCCGAGGTTGCTCATCGAGAGCACCACGCAGAGCACGTCGAGAGCACCGACGAGGACATACTGCGAGCCGAGCAGGCCCACGAGCAGACGAACG
>JAPLCL010000421.1 GCA_026392265.1 Actinomycetota bacterium | reverse complement strand
GACGTGCATGCCGTCGACCACGACACGCCGGAGCTCTACGGAGCGGCGGTCGACGTCGGCACCTCCAAGGTCATCGTCTACCTGTTCGACCTCGCGCGCGGCGTGCTCATCGATCAGGAGGCCGTGGAGAACCCGCAGATGCGCTACGGCGAGGACGTCATCTCGCGCATCGCGCAGGCGGCCCAGCACGACGACACGGCCGCCCTCGCCCAGGCGGTGCGCGAAGGCATCAACGCCGATCTGAAACTGCTCTACGAGCGCCAGAGCATCCATCCCAACCACGTCTGCGACATGACGGTGGTAGGCAACACTGCCATGCATCATCTCGCGCTCGGCCTGTCGCCGGTCGGCCTCGGGCAGGCGCCGTTCGCGCCGGCCGCGGCCGAGCCGCTCACGCTGCGCGCGAGTGAGCTCGGCCTCGACATGAACCCGGACGGCGGCGTGCACTTCCCGCCGCCCATCGCCGGCTTTGTCGGTTCAGACGCCCTGGCCGTGATCGCCGCCACGCGCCTCGCCGGTAAGAAGCGTCCGTGCATGGCCATCGACATCGGCACCAACACCGAGATCGCCCTGGCCCACGAAGGTCGCGTGACGGTCACGAGCTGCGCGTCCGGCCCCGCCTTCGAGGGCTACCAGATCCGCAACGGCATGAAGGCCGTCGCCGGCGCCATCGAGCGCGTGCGCATCACCCGGCACGGCAACGTCACCGACATCGTGACGATCGCCGGAGCCGAGCCCATAGGCATCTGCGGCTCCGGAGTGGTCGATCTGCTCGCCGGGCTGGTCCGCGCCGGCGTCGTGGACAAGAGCGGCCGCCTGCAGGAGCACCCCCGCGTGCGCGTCGGCGAGGAGGGTCGGGAGTACCTCGTCACCGCCGGCCCGCACGGCGACATCGTGTTCACGCAGCACGACGTGCGCAGCCTGCAGCTGGCCAAGGGCGCGATCCACAGCGGCTGGGAGCTGCTGCTCGACACCCTCGGCGTCGCCGTCGAGGACCTCGACCACGTGTACATCGCCGGCGCCTTCGGCAACTATCTCGACCTCGACGCCGCCCAGTTCCTCGGGCTGTTCCCGCCGGTGACGAAGAGACGCGTTGCCTTCGTTGGCAACGCCGCCGGCGTGGGCGCACAGATGGCCCTGATCGACGTGCGGGCGCGCCGTAGCATGGCCCGCCTGCGCGAGCGCATCGAGTTCCTCGATCTGGCCACCGACAAACGGTTCCTGGATGTCTTCGCCGGTCGCCTCGGCTTCGCCGCCGATTGACCGGCGAAGTGAAGTCAATGAGGGGGGCACCGTAGGCCCACCCCTCATTGATCGGCGCATCCGCGGGTACGCCGAGATCGCCGTCGCGGCGCTGATCCTGGGCACCTCCGCGACGCTCATCCAGATCTCGACGATGCCGGCCAGCCTGCTGGTCGTGCTGCGCATGGCGCTGGCCGGCATCGTCCTCGGGGTGCTCTTTCTGAAGACTGGCGGGATCGCCGAGGTGCGCCGCTCCGGGTACTTCCGCCGCATGATCGTCGTCGGCTTCGTGGTCGCCCTCGAGCTGATCTTCTACTTCGCCTCCATCCGCCTGGCCAACGTCACGGTCGGCATCTCGCTCGAGTACATGGCGCCGGTCTTCGTCGCGCTGCTTGCCCCATTGGTGCTGCACACGCGGCGCCAGGCCATCGACATGGTGGCCGTGGCCGTGGCCGTCGGCGGCATGGCGCTGCTCGTGCTGCCGGGCCTCACGCTGGGCGAAGGGCGGACCAGCATCCCCGGCATCATCTTCGGCCTCCTCGCGGGGCTGATGTTCGCTACGGCGATGATGCTCATCAAGAGCATGGGCCAGGATGTGCGCGGCTCCACCTTCGCGCTCTTCTTCTGCCTGGGCAGCGTCGTGCTGCTCACGCCGCTGGCCGTCTGGCAGACGGTCGCCGGCCACTACCAGCTCACTTGGACCGACACGTGGATCGTGCTGGTCAGCGGGCTCATCTACACCGCGCTGTGCTTCAGCCTCTTCACCGACGGCATCCGCTACGTGCGCGTGGAGCACGCCGGCGTTCTGGGGTACATCGAGC
This sequence comes from Actinomycetota bacterium, assembly GCA_026392265.1. Lineage (GTDB taxonomy): Bacteria > Actinomycetota > Thermoleophilia > UBA2241 > UBA2241 > CAIXSE01. Next base: position 1,398 of record JAPLCL010000421.1, on the reverse strand, counting down.
CGGTCACCGCGCCGCTCTGGGCCTTTCTGCTCATCGGCGAGAAGCCGCCGTGGACGACGTTTGCCGGCGGCGCCCTGATCGTCGCCGCCGGCGTCCTCGTCATCGTCCTCGGCAAGGGCGCGGGTGAGCCGCTGCTGGAGCCGCTATCGTGAGCGGCGGAGGCGCAGCGCCCGCCGCCGCGCCGCCCGCCGCCGCGCCCGCGGCGCAGCCCGAGCGCCTGCGTGGCTACGTTGAGGTCGGTCTAGGCTCTCTGGCCAACGGCTCCATCGGCGTGATGGTCACCTACGCCGACATGCCGACGACGATGCTGCTCTGCCTGCGCATGGTGTTCGCCGCCGCGGCGCTCGGCGTCATCGTGTTGATCAGCGGCAGCTGGCGCGACCTGCGCAGCCCCGGAGCGCCTCTCCGCGTCCTCGGCATCAGCGTCACGCTGGCGCTGAACCTCATCCTGTACTTCCTTGCCATCCGGTACACCGGCGTGGCCGTGGCCATCTTCCTCTCGTACCTCGCGCCCGTGTACCTTGCGTTCGTCGCCCCTCGCATCCTTCATGAGGCCACCGACCGCATCGTGTACGTGGCGCTGGCCATCGGTCTCGCCGGGATGGCCGTCATCCTGGTACCCGGAATTCTTCTCGAAGGGACGAGGCTTTCGGCCGCCGGCCTGTTCTGCGGCTGGGCCGCCGGCGTCATGTACGCCGTCTATCTGCTCTTCGCCAAGAGCCTGCGCGGGCGCCACGTGCGCAGCACGGCGGTGGTGTTCACGCAGAGCGCGTTCACCGCCGCCGTCATGCTCGTGCCGGGGCTCTTCGCCGTCTCGGCGGCCCACTACCATTACAGCAGCGTCGACTTGCTCATGGCGGCGCTGCTCGGCCTGCTCACCACGGCCTTTTCGTTCAGCATCTTCATGGACGGCCTGCGCTACATCCGCGTACAGCACGCCTCCATCATCGGATACGTCGAGCCGGTGAGCGCGCCGCTCTTCGCCCTCGTCTTCCTCAGCCAGGTGCCGTCGGGGTGGACGGTGGCCGGCGGCGCCATGATCGTGGCCGCCGGCATCCTCGTCGTCCTCTACGGTCGCGAGGAAGCCGAACCGGAACCCCTCGGATGAGCGCTCGTGCGGCCGCCGCAGGCCCGCCGCGCCGCGACGCGCTCGGCTACGGCATCGTCCTGCTCTCGTACCTGGGCATGGCCGGCAGCGCGCCGCTGGTTGCCTGGGCCGACGCGCCCGAGGCCATCATCCTCGCGCTGCGAATGGCGTTTGCCGCCCTGGCCCTCAGCGTCGTCTTTCTGCGGCGCCCCATGCTCGCCGACTGGCGTCGGCCGGGCGCTGCCTGGCGCCTCATCCTCATGGCCATGATGTCGTCGCTCACGCTGCTGCTCTTCTTCTACGCCGTGCGC
>JAPLCL010000115.1 GCA_026392265.1 Actinomycetota bacterium | reverse complement strand
GTCTCCGCCGCCTTCGCCGCCGCGACCGCAGCCGACGCTCATGATGTCGCGGCCGCCCAAACAGAGTTCCAGCACGTGGTGGATCGTCCTGGTCGTCGTGCTGCTGGCGCTGGTCGCCGGGGCCGCGGCCTGGTACTTCCTCCTGCGCGACACCGGTGCAGAACCTGCTCCGCAACCCAGCCCCGCCTTCGACTGGGTGGGGGCCTGGGGCCGCACCGACGGCACGGGCGGAGGTGTGGTCGTCGAACCGAGCGGCAAGGAGTATCAGGTCACGGTGTACGGCAGCACCCTCCAGGTCCTCGGTACCGCCGTGGCCACGCCGAAGGGCAAGGACCTCGTCTTCACGCTGGAGAGCGTCGAGAGTGTCGGCGGCCTCCCGGGGCCGTTCCAGATCACGCTCCAGGCGGGCCCCGGCGAGAACTTCGCCGACATGAAGGTCACGGGAAGCAATCAGACCACCGTCGTCGTACCGCTGAAGCGCGTGCCGGCGCTTGTCCCGGTCTCGCCCTCGCCGTCGCCGACCGTGACCCCGTCGCCGACGGCCAGTCCGAGCACGTCGCCCTCGGCGGGCGCCGACCAGCAGGTCATCGACGCCATCGTCAAGCTGCAGACCGGCGTGATCACGTGGGCCACGAACAACAACAACCTCTACCCCTCACCGGCAGACGTGACCCAGACAGGCGGGGTCGCCACCTACGTGGACCCTTGGCCGGCGAACCCCTACACCGGCCAGCCTATGAAGCCGGGCACGCAGCCCGGCGACTACACCTACGAGCAGCTCAACGGCGGCGCCGGATACAAGCTCACCGGCTACATCAGCAACGGCCTGACGTACTCTGTCCCCTGACCGGGAGCGACGGCGGGAGGAAGGCCATGCGAGCGATCCGCGTGCACGAGTTCGGCGAGCCCGGCGTCCTGCGTCTCGAGGAACTTCCGGAGCCGGCACCGGTCGACGACGAAGTGCTCGTACGCGTACAGGCCGCCGGCGTGAACCCCGTCGACGCCTACGTGAGGGCCGGCGCCTATGGCAAGCTGCCGGCCCTGCCCTACACCCCCGGCTCCGACGCCGCCGGCGTGTTGCAGGACGGCGGCGCAAGGGTCTACCTGGCCGGCTCCCTCAGCGGCACCTATGCTGAGTACGCCCTGTGCCGCCGCGGCCAGGTCCACCGGCTGCCCGACCACGTGTCGTTCGCTCAAGGGGCGGCCCTCGGCGTACCCTACGTGACCGCCTTCCGGGCTCTCTTCCAACGCGCCAAGGCCCTGCCCGGCGAAACGGTGCTTGTCCACGGCGCGAGCGGCGGCGTCGGCCTCGCGGTCATGCAGTTCGCCGTGGCCGCCGGCCTGATGGTGGTCGGCACCGCCGGCAGTGACGCCGGCCGCGACCTCGTCGCCGCGCAGGGCGCGGCCAGCGTGTTCGACCATCGCGACCCGCTGCACCTGCCGGCGGCCTGCGCGGCCGTCGGCGGCCGCGGCTTCGACCTCATCGTCGAGCTGCTCGCGAACCTCAACCTCGGCGACGATCTCACCGCACTTGCGCCTCGCGGTCGCGTCGTCGTGGTGGGCAGCCGCGGCACCGTGGAGCTCGACCCGCGCGACCTCATGAACAGCGATGGTGCCGTGCTGGGGATGCTGCTGCCCAACGCCACGGCCGGGGACGTTGCGGAAGCGCACGCGGCCATCGGGACAGGGCTGCGTGACGGGTCGCTGCGGCCCGTGGTGAGCCGCGAGCTCCCGCTCGCGGAGGCTGCACGGGCCCACCGCCACCTCATGGAGCGACCGGCCCTCGGCAAGCTGGTGCTGGTGCCCTAGACTACGGGTTCGCCACCCGCTCGATGCGGGCCAGCCAGGCCTTACGTCCTCCGCCGTCGAGGTTCGCGGCCATCTCCGCCGCCTCGATGGAGAGCACGCGGAACGGCGTGTGATCGAAGGCCGCGCGCAGCTCGGCCTGTGTGACGCGCCGCGGTCCGCCGTCGCGCCGCTCGCGTTCGCTGAAGCACAGCACGTAGTAGCGGCCACCGAGCGCGAGCGCCGCGGCCAGCGATGTCACGAAGCGGCGGCGTTCGCGGTCGTCGAAGGTGTGGAACAGGCCGGAGTCGACGACCGTGGCGAAGCGCCGCCCGAGCCCCTCGAGGGCGAGGGCGTCGTGGACGAGGAACTCGGCCTCCAGCCCGCGCGCGACCGCCTTACGGCGCGCGGCCTCGACGGCCGCCTCCACAGCGTCGACGCCCACGACCGCGAAGCCGCGAGCCGCGAGAAATAGCGCGTTCTCTCCCGTCCCGCAGCCGACGTCGAGCACCGGCCCGGCGATCGCGCCGGCGTCGGCGAGCGTTTTGAAGACAGGCTGCGGCCTGCCGATATCCCACGGCGGCTTGCCTTTGTAGGCCTCGGTGAAGCGGGTCGCGCTCATGGTCGTCACCTTTTCTCGCCCCGTATGTACCACCGGGCAAACCAGGCCCGAGACGCCGCCACCGGCTTTGGTAGGATGGCGCCATCTCCGAAGGAGCCCACCATGACCGATTACCGTTCGCGCAGCATGTGGCTCGACGGCGTGCCCGGCGAGCTTGCCCCAAGAGCCTCCCTGCCCGGCCCCATCGACCTCGACGTCGCCATTGTCGGCGCCGGGTACACCGGCCTGTGGACCGCCTACTACCTCAAGAAGGCCGATCCCAAGCTGCGCGTGGCCGTACTCGAGAAGGAGATCGCCGGCTTCGGGGCCTCCGGTCGCAACGGCGGCTGGTGTCACACGACCGTCCCCGGCTCGCGCGAGCGCGCCGCCAAGACGCACGGCCGGCAGGCGGTCATCGACCAGCAGCGCGCGCTGCACGCGACCGTGCCGGAGATCGCGCGCGTCGTGGCCGAGGAGCACATCGACGCGCGCTTCCACATCGGGGGGCAACTCGACCTCGCCACCAGCCCAGTCCAGCTGCTTCGCGCCCGGGAGGCCGTTGCGTACGAGCGCTCGTGGGGCTTCGGCGAGGACGACTACGCCCAGCTCGGCGCCGCCGAGATGCGCGCGCGCGTCAAGGTGGCCGGGTGCCTCGGCGGCGGCTATACGCCGCACGGCGCCGCCGTCGACCCGGCCCGCCTGGCGCGCGGCCTCGCGGCAGTCGTGGAGCGGCTGGGGGTGCCCATCTACGAGCTCACCCCCGTCACCGCCCTGGCGCCGCACCGCGCCGAGACGCCGTTCGGCGCGGTCACTGCCGAGGTCGTCGTGCGCGCCACCGAGGCGTTCACGCCGCTGCTGCCCGGGTACGAGCGGCACGTCGTGCCGATCTACTCGCTGATGATCGGCACCGAGCCACTCCCCGACGCCTTCTGGGACGAGGTCGGCTGGTCGGGCCACGAGGTCTTCGGCGACTTCCGCCACCTCATCTTCTACGCCATGCACACCGACGATGGGCGCATCGCCATCGGTGGCCGCGGTGCGCCGTATCACTTCAACTCACGTCTCAGCGAGGCCTTCGAGCGCGTGCCGGCGGTGCAGGACCATCTGCGCGAGCTGCTGCGCACTCTCTTCCCCCAGATCGGCGAAGTGCGCGTGACGCACACTTGGGGCGGCGCGATCGCCGCTTCTCGCGACTGGAACACCTCGGTCGGCCTCGACAAGGAGACCGGCATGGCGTGGGCCGGCGCCTACGTGGGCGACGGCGTGGACAGCACGAACCTCGCCGGCCGCACGCTGAGAGACCTCATTCTCGGCGAGCAGAGCGATCTCACGGGACTGCCCTGGGTGAACCACCGCTCCAAGGCGTGGGAGCCCGAACCCTTCCGCTGGCTGGGCGTGAACGCTTCGCTTAAGGCGATGGCCAGCGCCGACGACTACGAGGCGCGCAGCGGCCGTCCGGCGAAGCGCGCCGCGGTGATCAAGAAGATCATCGGCGCCTGAGCCTGCGGCCGGCGCCTCGGCGCCGGCCTCCCCGCAGCTACTCGAGGAAGTCGGCCGGGACGCTCGTGTCTTCGGGCACCGGCGTGTACGCCGGCGCCGGGACGAGTGGGCCGCCGGGGCTCGAGCTCGGGCTCGGCGACGGACTC
>JAPLCL010000302.1 GCA_026392265.1 Actinomycetota bacterium | reverse complement strand
CGCCCTGCGCCGTCACCTCGATGTAGATGAACTACTGCCACTGGCCCGTCGCCAGGCTCGGCTGCCGGCCGGCTCCACTGCCGTGCCGCCGGCCGGCGTGGCGCCGGGCATCGCCGCGCGACGCGGGCCGACGCGCATCTACGCCTACCCGGGCGTGCCCCACGAGTTCGAGGCCATGTGGCTGTCCACGGCCGAGCGGCTGCAGGCACAGGGGTTCTTCCCCGACGTCGCCGTGCGCATCGTGCGCATCTTCGGCGTCGGCGAGCTCCAGGTGGCGCCGCTCCTCGACGCGGCGCCGCACGATCTCCTCGAGACCGGCATCAACGTCGGTAGGGGAGAGGTCACCGTGAGGTTGCGCTACCGGCGCGGCGCACCCGCCGCCGCCCAGGCGGCGGCGCTGGTCGCCGCGCTGGCGGCCGGCGCCCCGGTGTTCAGCAGCGACGGCCGCACGGTCGACGACGTGGTCGCCGACGGTCTCCGCGAACGCGGCCTTACGCTCGCCGTGGCGGAGTCGTGCACCGGCGGCCTGCTCGGCGCACGGCTCAGCGAGCGCCCCGGCAGCTCCGACTACTTTCTCGGCGGCGTCATCAGCTACGCCAACGCGGTCAAGATGGGCCTCCTCGACGTGCCGGCGGGTATGCTCGCCCAGTATGGCGCGGTGTCGGAGGAAGTCGCCGGGGCGATGGCGCAAGGCGCGCGCGCCGCGACGGGCGCCGACTACGCCCTGGCCGTGAGTGGCGTCGCCGGCCCGGACGGCGGCACCCCGGATAAGCCCGTCGGTCTCGTCTTCGTGGCCTGCAGCGGGCCGCGCCGCACCAAGGTCCTGCGCGGTCTGTACCCGGGCGACCGCGCCTCGGTGCGCGACTACAGCGTGTCCGCCGCGTTCCATCTGCTCCGCCGAGAGCTCGCCGGGTGAGCCCGGTGCGGGCCGACGAAGAGATCCGTCGGCTCTTCGTCGCCGGCGACCTCCCCGTCGAGACGCGGCACGCCGTCGAGGTCTGGCAGCGCACGGCGTTCGCGAGCCACGAAGGGCTGCGCCTCAACCACGCTCTGCACATCACGCTGGCGTTCCTCGGCAACGTGCCACAGGCGCGCGTGCCCGAGCTCACCGAGGCACTCTCGCAGGTTTCCCTGAGGCCTTGTGACGTGGCCGTCGCGGAGCCCGTCTTTCTGCCGGTGCGCGGCGCCAAGCGGGTCGTCGTCTTGCCGCTCCTCGAGCGCGGCGGAGAACTGGCCCGGTTGCAGGCCGACGTGGCGTGCGCCCTGGCCAGCACGGGCCTCTTCGAGGCTGAGCGACGCCCCTGGCTACCGCACCTCACGGTCGCCCGTTTTCGCCGTCCTGGTCAACCCTTTTCCCTGCAAAACGTCAACATCCCGGGGTTTTGTGTCGTCCGCGTCGTCTTGTATAGTAGCCTCCTGGAGAGGGCCGGCGCCGTGCACACTCCCCTGGCAGTATTTCCCGCGTCCTGAGCAAGAGAGGAGCGCTACCTTGGACAAGGACAAAGCCCTTCAGGCAGCCGTCACCCAGATCGAGCGACAGTTCGGCAAGGGCAGCGTCATGCGCCTCGGTGACCATCCCGTGAGCGACGACATGCAGTTCGTGCCCACAGGGTCGCTGGCCCTCGACATCGCTCTCGGCGTCGGCGGCATCCCGCGCGGCCGCATCGTCGAGATCTACGGACCGGAGTCGTCGGGCAAGACCACCATGGTCTATCACCTCATCGCCCAGGCGCAGCGGCTTGGTGGCACAGCCGCTTTCATCGACGCCGAGCACTCCATGGACCCCATCTACGCCAAGGCCATCGGTGTCGACGTCGACAACCTGCTGGTGTCGCAGCCCGACTACGGCGAGCAGGCCCTCGAGATCGCCGAGATGCTGGTGCGCAGCGGCGCCCTCGACATCGTCGCCATCGACTCGGTCGCGGCGCTCACGCCCAAGGCCGAGATCGAGGGGGAGATGGGCGACAGCTTTGTCGGCCTGCAGGCCCGCCTCATGAGTCAGGCTCTGCGCAAGCTCGCCGGTTCCCTCAACCGATCGGGCACGATCTGCTGCTTCACCAATCAGCTGCGCGAGAAGATCGGTGTCATGTTCGGCAGCCCCGAGGTCACCACCGGCGGCAAGGCGCTCAAGTTCTACGCCACCATCCGCCTCGACATCCGCCGCATCGAGACGCTCAAAGACGGCACCGAGGCGGTCGGCAACCGCGTCCGCGTCAAGGTCGTCAAGAACAAGGTCGCGCCGCCCTTCAAGCAGGCCGAGTTCGACATCATGTACGGCCAGGGCATCTCGCGCGAGGGCACGCTTCTCGACCTCGGCGTCGTCCACGATGTGGTCGCCAAGAGCGGCGCCTTCTTCAGCTACAACGACGAGCGTCTCGGTCAAGGCCGCGCCAACGCCAAGGTGTTCCTCAAAGAGAACCCCGACATGGCCGATGCCATCGAGCTGCAGATCCGCGAGAAGGCGGGGCTCCCGTTGGTCTCGGTGGGCGCCACGGCGCCCGTTGCCGCGACGTCCGTCGAGGCGCTCGCGCCCGATGGTGTCGATCCAGTCACCGGCGAGGTCCTGTAGGGCTTCAGTCGTGCCCGTCGTCACCGCGCTGCGGGCCACTCGCCGTGGCCACGTCGCCGTGCACGTCGACGGAAGCTTCGTCTGCAGTGTCAGCGACTCGTTCGTGGCACGCTGGCGCCTCTACCAAGGTCGCGAGCTCGACGACGACGCGCTCGTCCAGCTTCGCAGCCAGGCGTCGGCCGAACGTGTCATGGCCGACGCCCACCGCCTGCTCGGGCACCGCGCCCGCAGCCGTCACGAGCTCCGCCGGCGGCTGCTGCAGAAGGGGCACGACGACGAGGCCGTCGCCGAGGCGCTCGCGCGGCTCGCCGGCGATGGCCTGCTCGACGACGCCGAGTTCGCGCGCTGCTATGTGGTCGACAAGCGCGGACTCAGCGGCTGGGGCAGTCAGCGCATCCGCCGCGGCCTGGCCGAGCTGGGCGTCGATCACGGAGTGATCGACGCGGCGCTCGGCGGCGCCGCGGCCGCCGAGGGTGACGACGCCGAGCTCGAGCGTGCTCTCGCCGCGCTGCGCCGCCGCGGAGCACCGCAGGCGCCGCTCGTCGCGGCCCGGCGGCGCGCCTATCAGGCGCTGCTGCGCCGCGGCTTCAGCACCGCGGTCGCCTACGCGGCCATCCGGCGCTGGAGCGGCGAGGCGCCGCCCGACGGCGACTCCAGCTGAGCGAATTGACTTTGTGAGCGCCAATCACCTACTATCGACTGGCGCGACGTGTGTGCGTGCTTTGTGTATTTCACTCTCGCTCTTGTATAGCGATACGCATGGCGCTTCGGCGCCCATTGGCTGACACCATCGAACCAGGGGTTCATTGTGAGAGCTTTGGGAGGTTTTGCGACCTGATCTTCGTCCCGACCCCTGGGCGCTGACACAGCTGCAGATCTGTATCTCTTGCACGAGCGAGTGTGGCACTGGCCGGGCGCGTTGCCCGGCCTTTTTCGTGCCGCGCGACCTGTGAAGGGATAGGACTGAGATGATGATTGCCGTGTACATCGTGGTGGGACTGGCAGTGGGCGTGGTCGCGGGCTATCTGATCCGTCGCAACCTCGCCTCGGGTAAGCTGGCCGGCGCCGAGCGCGAGGCCGAGAAGGTGCTGCGCGACGCCAAGCGTGAGGCCGAGACCATCGTCAAGGAAGCTCGCCTCGAGGCAAAAGAGGAAGTGCACAGGGTGCGCAGCGAGGTCGAGGCCGAGCTGCGCGGCCGGCGCGAAGAGGTTGGCAAGGCCGAGCAGCGTCTTCTGCAGCGCGACGAGCAGCTCGACTCGCGGTCCGCGGAACAGGATCGCCGCGAGCAGTCGCTGCACGATCGCGACGCCAACTCACAGCGCGTCTCCGAGGAGCTGCAAAACGCCCACGACGAGGCCATGATCCAGCTCGAGCGCATCTCTGGGCTCAGCGCCGCGCAGGCCAAAGACATGCTGCTCAAGCAGACGGAGGACGAGGCGCGCCACGACATGGCCAAGCTCGTCCGCCAGGTCGAAGAAGAGGCGCGCCGCGAAGCCGACCGCCGCGCCCGCAACATCCTCTCGCTGACCATCCAGCGCACCGCCGCCAACCACGTCGCCGAGACCACCGTGTCGGTGGTCCACCTGCCGTCCGACGACATGAAGGGCCGCATCATCGGCCGCGAGGGGCGTAACATCCGTACCCTCGAGAACACCACCGGCATCGACTTCATCATCGACGATACCCCCGAGGCGGTGGTGCTGTCGGGCTTCGACGGCGTGCGCCGCGAGACTGCGCGCCTCACCCTCACCAAGCTCATCACCGACGGGCGTATCCACCCGGCGCGCATCGAGGAGACCTACCTTCAGGCGAAGGCCGAGGTCGAGGCCACCATGGAGGAAGCAGGGGAGCAGGCCTGCTTCGACACCAATGTGCACGGCGTGGCGCCCGAGCTCGTCAGAGTCCTCGGGCGCCTCAAGTACCGCACCAGCTACGGCCAGAACGTGCTCAACCATTCGATCGAGGTCGCCCATCTCGCCGGCATCATGGCCGCTGAACTGGGCGCCAACGTCAAGATCGCCAAGCGCGCCGGCCTGCTGCACGACATCGGCAAGGCCGTGGACCACGAGGTCGACGGCTCGCACGCCGACATCTCGCAGCAGCTCTGCAAGAAGTACCGCGAATCGCAGAGCGTGTGTCACGCCATCCAGGCGCACCACCAGGACATCGAGCCGCAGACCGTCGAGGCCGTCCTCGTGCAGGCCGCCGACGCCATCTCCGCGGCGCGCCCCGGCGCCCGCCGTGAGTCGCTCGAGAACTACGTCAAGCGCCTCGAATCTCTGGAGCGCATCGCCGAGAACCACAAGGGTGTGGAGAAGTGCTTCGCCATGCAGGCGGGCCGCGAGGTGCGCGTGATGGTCAAGCCGGCCGAGATCGACGACGACGCCACGGCGTTGCTCGCCCGCGAGATCGCCCGGGAGATCGAGGACCAGCTCGACTACCCCGGCCAGATCAGGGTCACCGTGATCCGCGAGAGCCGCGCCGTCGACATCGCCAAATAGGCGGGGCGGCGCGGAGGCGCAATCACGGCCATGCGCACCTACTATCTGCGCTCGTTCGGCTGCCAGATGAACGCCCACGACGCCGAGCGCATCCGCGCGCTGCTCGAAGCCGAAGGCTTGGAGCGCGCGGAGGCGCCCGACGTCGCCGACGTGCTCGTGTACAACACGTGCACCGTGCGCAAGAGCGCCGACGAGCGGCTGGCCGGGCATCTGGGCACCGCCGCCCGGCTCAAGCGCGAGGACCCCGGCCGCATCGTCCTCGTGACGGGCTGTCTGCCGCAGGCCGAACAGGACGACTTCTTCCGGCGCTTTCCCTTCGTCGATGGCGCCCTGGGGCCGCAGAACCTGCAGCGCCTGCCGGAGCTCCTGAAGGCGGCCGTGGAGCCGGCGCCGCCGGCCGGCCGGCCGCCGGGCTACTTCGCCGACGGGCCGGCCATGAGCGGCGACCTCGCGGCGCGCCGCGAGCGGCCGTATCAGGCCTGGGTGCAGATCATGTCCGGCTGCACCAACTTCTGCACCTACTGCATCGTGCCGCAGGTGCGCGGTCCCGAGCGCAGCCGCGCGCTCCAGACCGTGGTGGCCGAGGTCCGCGGCCTCGTCGCCGACGGCGTCCGTGAGGTGACCTTGCTCGGCCAGAACGTCAACGCCTACGGGCTCGATCTGCGACGTGGCGGGCGCGCAACAGCACCGGACTTCCCGGCGCTGCTGCGCGCCCTCGACGCCGTGCCGGGGCTCGCCCGCGTGCGCTTCATGACGTCGCACCCCAAGGATCTCTCGCCCGATCTCATCCAGGCGCTCGCCGAGCTGCCCAGCGTCTGCGAGCACGTGCACCTTCCAGCCCAATCAGGGTCGGACCGCATCCTGGCGGCGATGGAACGCGGCTACACCGCAAGCGCCTACCTTGAGCGCGTGCGAGCCTTGCGCGCGGCCGTCCCCGACGTGAGCGTGACGACTGACCTCATCGCGGGCTTCCCCAGCGAGAGCGACGACGACTTCGCGGAGACGCTCGAGCTGGTGCGCGCGGCGCGGTTCGACGCGGCCTTCACCTTCGTCTTCTCGCCGCGCCGTGGCACCGCCGCCGCCGAGCTTCCCGGGCAGATCGCCGCCGCGGTCAAACGCGAGCGCGTCGAGCGCCTCATCGCGCTCACGCAGGAGCTGGCCCTCTACTCGCGGCGGCGCTGGGTAGGCCGTCGCGCCGAAGTGCTGCTCGAGGGTCCCAGTCGCGACGGCAAGAGCCTTCGCGGCCGCACGCGGCAGAACGTGACGGCGAACGTGTCCGGCGCGACTGAGCCCGGTGCTATAGTGGAGATCGAGGTCACCGGCGCGACCTCTACGACCCTTCGCGGAAGGGCCTGACAGGCGCACTCAGGAGGTGCCGTCATGCAGGGCTGTATCTGTCCCCATCCTCCACTGCTCATCCCCGAGGTGGGCGGCGCTTCGCTGCGCCGGGTTGGCGCTACTGTGGCGGCCATGCAGCGTCTGGCCGCCGAGGTCGGCGAGCCCGAGACCGTCGTCGTCATGTCCCCCCACAGCGACGGCTACGGCGACGCGCACGTGGTACGCACGGCGCCGCGCCTCCGCGGCGACTTCGGCCGTTTCCGCTGCCCGGAGGTCTCCTTCACCTACGACAACGACGTACCGTTCGCCGAGCTGCTGCTGGCGCTTGCCGGCGACTATCGCCGCCTGCAGCTGGTGCCCGACGACGGCGACCAGCTCGACTGGGGCGTGCTCGTGCCCCTGAGCTTTCTCAAGGCACGGCAGATCGTCTCACTTTCCATCGTCAGCGCCTACGGCGAGCATCGCACTCTGGGGCAGCTCGTGCGCCGCTGCGCCGAGGAGCTGGGGCGCGACACGCTGTTCCTCGCCTCGGGCGACCTCTCACATGCTCTCACGCACACCGCGCCGGCGCCCTACGATCCGCGCGGCAAGCTCTTTGACGATGAGGTCGTGAGCATGCTGGGGAACGGCGACTTCGCCGGGCTCGGGCGTATGGATCCCATCCTTCTCGAAGGCGCCGCCGAGTGCGGTCTGCGCAGCTTCATGGCCCTCGGCGGCTTCCTCGGCGACGACGCCACCATCGCCCCCGAGGTCCTGAGCTACGAGGGACCCTTCGGTGTGGGGTACATGGTGGCGCGCTTCGGGGCGGCCGAGGTGGAGCGCCCGGGCGTGGAGGCATGAGCGAAGAACGCGCGGACGCAGCCAGAGTTCCGCGCGCTCCCGCCGGCTACGCCCACGCCTGCGTGGAGAGCTGCGTGCTGGGGCGCCCCCTGCCGGCGCCACCTGACCATCCGTTCTTCGCGCGCCGTGCCGCCTGCTTCGTCACGCTGAAGAAGCACGGCGAGCTGCGCGGCTGTATCGGCACTCTCGAGCCGGCCGCACCAGACCTCGGCGCCGAGATCGCCCGCAACGCGCGCTCGGCGGCCTTCCACGATCCACGCTTCCACCGCGTGCGCGCCGACGAGCTCCCGCACCTCACCTGCTCGGTGGATGTGCTCAGCCCGAGCCAACCGTGCGTGCTCGTCGACCTGGACCCGGCAGTCTACGGCGTGATCGTGCTCGCCGGCGTTCGCCGGGGCGTCCTGCTCCCCGACCTGCAGGGCGTCGACACCGTTGAGCAGCAGGTCGCCATCGCCCTGCAGACGGCGGGCATCGGCCCCGGCGAGGCGTTCACCGTCGAACGCTTCACAGTGACCCGTTACCGCGAGGGCGAGCCGCCGCGCGACGCCGAGGTCGACGAGCCGTCGGCCCAGTCGAGCTGACGTGCCGGGCGCCGCAGGCACACGGCACCCTGAAGGTCCCCCGGTCGTCGCTCTGTTCGGCGCGACTGCGCTCGGCAAGACGGAGGTGGCGCTCGCCTTGGCCGAGCGGCTCGGCGCCGACATCGTCGTCGCCGACTCGATGCAGGTGTACGAAGGTCTTGCCATCGTCACCAACCAGCCTGACGAGGCGCAGCGCGCCCGCGCGCGGCACCACCTCGTCGGCTTCGTGCCCCCGCAAGCCGAGCTCACCGTGGCCGAGTACGCGAACAGGGCACACGAGGTCATCGACGCCCTGCGCCGCGCAGGCCGCGCCGCGGTCGTCGAGGGCGGCTCCGGACTGTACCTCAGAGCCGCCCTCGGCGACCTCGAGTTCGCGGCGCCGCCCGACGCGGCGCTGCGCCGCACGCTCGAGGAACGCTGGGCGCGCGACCCGGGCGGGGTGGTGGACGAGCTCCGCCGTCGCGACCCGGCAGGCCTGGCGCGCCTCGACGCCTCGAACCCACGGCGCGTGATCCGCGCCCTCGAGGCAGTGCTCGTGAGCGGCGGCCCGCTTCCGGCCACCGCCCGCGACCAGCTGTGGCGGCCGGGCGAGCGCTATCCGCATGCCTTGGTCGCACTGGTCCCCGACGACGACCGTGAGGCGCTGAAGACCCGCATCGAGGCACGCGTCGACGAGATGCTCGCGGCCGGCGCCGCCGAAGAAGTGGCCCGCGCCCGCGATCGCGGACCGCTCTCGCGCACGGCGCTGCAGGCCATCGGCGTGCGCGAGCTCAGTGCCGTCCTCGACGGTGACCTGAGCCTCGAGCAGGCGGCGGCACGCATGAAATCGCGGACGCGTGCCCTGGCCCGTCGCCAGCTCACCTGGCTCCGCAAGCTGCCGGCGGCCGCCCAGGTGCCTGCGGCCGGGCGGCCGCCCGAAGCCGTGGCGGCCGAGGTGCTCGCCGTCGTCGAGACACGCCCGTGGTAGAGTATGCGCTCGGTCCAATCTCGCAGGGGGCGTGACGAGTGACGCCAACGTGGCAGGGCCTGGGCAAGGTGCAGTTTTCCAAGTGGCAGGGCCTCGGCAACAACTACATCGTGGTGCACGCCGAAGAGGTGCCGTTCGAGCTCACAGCGGAGCGCGTGAGGCTGCTCTGTGACCGTAACCTCGGCATCGGCGCCGACGGCATCATGGTCATCGGCGCGCCGACCGGCGCCGACCGTTTCCCGATCACGATCTTCAATCCCGACGGCAGTCAGGCGGAGATGTGCGGCAACGGCGTGCGCATGGTCGCCCGCAAGCTGCAGATGGAGGGTCTGCTCAGCGGCGACACCGTGGTGCTCGAGACCGCTGCCGGCGAGATCGTCCCCCAGCTCGGCGAGGGCTACATGGTCAGCGTCGACATGGGCATCGCACGCTTTGGCGGCGAGAAGCTCAGCGGTTTCCCCGGGGAGTGCGTCGAGGAGTCGCTGAACGCCGCCGGGCGCAGCTTCACGTTCACCTTCGTCGACGTCGGCAACCCGCACGCCGTGATCAAGTCGCCGTGGCCGCTCGAGCTCGTCCCGCTGCACGAAGTGGGCCCCGTGATCGAAGAGCACAAGAACTTTCCGCGCAAGGCCAATGTAGAGTTCGTCAAGGTCCTCGGCGAGCACGAGGCCAAGGTGCGGGTCTGGGAGCGGGGCGTGGGGGAGACTCGCGCCTGCGGCACCGGCGCTACCGCGACTGCCGTCGCGCTCGTCCGTACCGGCCAGTGCGCGTCGCCGGTCACCGTCGAACTGCCCGGCGGCAAGCTCGTTGTGGAGGTGCAGCCCGACTGGCGTGTGTTCATGACCGGGCCCGCCGAGGAGATCTACCACGGCGACCTTTCACTGGAGTTCCTCGATCACCTCGAGTGACGCCGGCGCTGCCGTCCAGGACCCCGGGAGAGCCATGAGATTCTCACAGCGCGTGCAGAGCCTGCCGCCCTACCTGTTCGCCGGCATCGAGCGCCAGATCGCCGAGCGGCGCGCCGCCGGCGTCGACGTGATCAGCCTCGGCATCGGCGACCCGGACCTGCCCACGCCGGCGCACATCGTCGCCGCGCTCGCCGAGGGCGCCGCCGACCCCACGACGCACCAGTACCCCAGCAACCAGGGCGAGCCGGCCTTTCGCGAGGCGGTGGCCGGGTTCTACTCCACGCGCTTCGGCGTGGAGCTCGACGCGGCCTCCGAGATCGTCCCGCTCCTGGGCGCCAAAGAGGGCATCGCCCATCTCGGCCTTGCCCTCCTCGACCAGGACGACGTAGCGTTGGCCGCCGACCCCGGCTACCCCGTGTACGTCACGGGCCCGCTGCTGGCCGGCGGCACGGCGGTGCCGCTGCCGCTCGTCCCCGAGCTCGGCTTCCAGCCCGATCTGGAGGCCATCGAGCCCAGCGTGCTCGCGAAGGCGCGCATGGTCTTCGTGAGCTACCCCAACAACCCCACGGGAGCCGTCATCGAGGACGACTTCTTCGCGCGCCTGGTCGCCTTTGCCGTCGAGCACGACCTGGTGGTGGTGCACGACAACGCCTACGCCGACATCACCTACGACGGCTACGTGGCGCCGAGCTTTCTCGAGACGCCGGGCGCCAGAGACGTGGGCGTCGAGCTGTTCAGCCTGTCCAAGAGCTACAACATGACCGGCTGGCGTTCGGGGGCGATGGTCGGCAATCGCGACGTCGTCGACGCCTACTGGCGGCTCAAGACCAACATGGACTCCGGAATGTTCGCCGCCGTGCAGCGCGCCAGCGTCGCCGCGCTCAGCGGCGCCCAGGACTGTGTGCGCGAAATGTGCCGCGTCTACCAGCGCCGCCGCGACCTGCTCGTGGAGGCGCTGCGCACCATCGGTATGCAGGTGGATCCGCCCAAGGGTACGATCTACCTGTGGGCGCCTGTACCCGACGGCTATACGTCGGCCAGCTTCACGCAGCAGGTACTCGACCAGGCGGCCGTCGTGGTCACGCCGGGAGCCGCCTACGGTGCCGCCGGCGAGGGCTACGTACGCCTCTCGCTGACGGTGCCCGACCAGCGCCTGCGTGAAGCCGTGCGGCGTATCGAGGAGCGGGTACGCCTCTAGTAGCCCTCAGATGAGCACCGAGACCTCCTCTGTCGACACCGGCGCGACCGCGCCGCGGCCGCGCGCCGTAGTCTTTGCCGTCATGCCCGGCGGGCACGGCGCGCCCGGCGAAGACGAGCCGCTCAACGAGATCAAGGAGCTGCTGAGCTCCGCCGACATGGACTGGGTCGCCGACGTGCTGCAGCGCAAGGAGCGCCCGCACCCGCACTCGTACCTCGGCAAAGGCAAGCTCGTCGAACTTGTGGAGGCGGTCAAGGAGAGCGGAGCTACTGTCGCGGTCTGCGAAGACGACCTGAGTCCCGGCCAGGTGGCGGCCGTACTCGACGCCGTGGACGTGGACGTCCTCGACCGCACCGAGCTCATCCTCACCGTGTTCAGCAAGCACGCGCACTCCATGGAGGGCACCATGCAGGTGCACCTCGCACAGCTGGAATACGAGCTCACGCGGATGCGCGGCCAAGGTCATATCCTGTCGCGGCTCGGCGCCGGGGTGAACATGCGCGGCCCCGGCGAGACCAAGCTGGAAGTCGACCGGCGCGTCGTGCGCCAGCGCATCCAGACGCTGCGCCGGCGCATCGATCACATGGCCCGCACGCGGCGCACGCAGCGCGCCCGCCGGCTGAACGCCGCGGTCCCGTTGATCGCCCTCGCCGGCTACACCAACGCAGGCAAGTCGACGCTGCTCAACGCGCTCACCGACGCCGAGGTCTCGGTGCGCGACCGGCTCTTCGAGACGCTCGATCCCACCTCGCGTTCGTACCGCTTCCGCGACCGCGACTACGTGCTCACCGACACCGTCGGCTTCATCCGCAAGCTGCCGCACTCGCTGGTCGACGCCTTCGCCTCCACGCTCGAAGAGACGACTTTGGCCGACGTCATCCTCGTGGTCGCCGACGCCCATCTCGAGCCCTCCGAGATCGAGGTACGCGAGCAGACCGTCGCCGAAGTGCTCGACATGCTGGGCGCGCAGGCGCCGCGGATCGTCGTGTTCAACAAGGTCGACCGCGCCGACCCCGACAAGCTCACGCGCCTGCGGGCGCTCTACCCGGAGGCCGAGTTCATCGCCGCGGCACGCGGCGAGGGCCTCGGCCGACTGCAGGAGCGCCTCGCCGACTTCTTCGACCGCGCCCTGCGGCCGGTGCGGCTGCTGTTCCCCTACGCCGCCGCCGCGGACATGCACCGCCTGCGCGGCATCGCCAGCGACGTCCACGAAGAGCACACGCCGGACGGCGTGATCTTCACGGCCCGGCTGCCCGTCGCCGAAGCCGGGCGCTACGCGCGCTTAAGCCTCGACACGACCGTGCTCGACGATGAGGCCGACGGCGACGAAGAGCACGTCGACGAGGAGCACGGCGATGGATTCTGAGCCCGCCGGCGGCGCGCTCAACGGCCCGCACGGCGTCACCGTGCCGGTCAAGCTCCTCACCTCAGGGGCGCGACTGCCCGCGCGCGCCTACGAGCACGACGCCGCCTACGACCTCCATGCCGCCGAGGCCCTCGACATCGAGCCTCTCGGCCGCGCCGTGGTGAGCACCGGCGTCGCCCTGGGGCTCCCGCCAGGTTTGGCGGCCCTCACGCTCCCGCGTTCGGGCCTCGCCGCCCGGCACGGTATCTCCCTCGTCGGCTTCGTCGTCATGGAGCACCGTGGTGTCGAGACTGTAGCACTCGTAGCGCCCGGCTTCCGCGACGGGCAGCCGGGCGGCGAAGATCACGCCGTCAGGCGTGTGCTCCTCGTGGACGTCGCTGGCGATGCC
>JAPLCL010000275.1 GCA_026392265.1 Actinomycetota bacterium | reverse complement strand
CCTTGTCTGATCGTGCTGGATCCTGCCGACCGGGTCGCTTGCCCGGGCATCACAGTAGAGCGGCATGGCGCGTCGCGCGACAGCTGCCGCGGGTCCGGAACTGCGAGGCCTTCTGAGATCGCGCGCCTTGGGCGTTTCGAGCGCGGCCATCTGTACGCCCAAGGTGTAGTACCCCACGCACGGCACCATCTGCGGCACCACTCACGGCACCACCTACGGCACCACTGACGACACCACCGGCGGTACCGCCCGCATCGCACTCCACAGCCGCGATAGCCCCGGCCACCGGGCCTGGCGTCGGTGTCGGTGTGACCAGAGCTTGCCGCGCTCTCGGAGCAACGTCTCGTACTCGTCGCGGGAAAGCGGGCATTCCACGAGCTGCACGAGCTCGTCGCGCTTGAGGCCAAGCGGCTTCCCTGACGCTCGACACGAGGCGGGTGAGGCTGCGCTTGAGCTCCACGGGTGCTGGCGCGGTGGCGTCTCGACCCGATCCCCCGCTCATGGTCACGATGGAGCTGGAGCCGGTGCATACCCGATCAGGAGTCAAGGCCTGACCTATTCACCGAGTGATCGCGGTTCCACGTACTCGTCGTGGATCTCGGCCGCCGCTCCGCTTGGAGATCTCAGGAGTCGAACAGCCGCGCCGACCGCGCTTCGTGCTCGGCGACGGCGGCGCGCCACACCTCGTGCGGCGCGTTCGTGGGTACTCCGAACTCGTCGGCCAGAAGTACGACCGCAGCCTCGAGCGTTGGCCGGTGGCAGGGGAAGTGCACGCGGCCGAGGGGCTGCTTCGGCCTCAGCACGCCGGGTTGTCGCAGCGTGCCGCAGACGTGGAGGTGGCCGCGCGGCGGGCTCGCTGCAGCGCTCCGCGCACGGGAGTAGTCCGCGCGGAAGACCCAAGAATCGTCATCGATGGCGTTCTGGTACTGCCACGTCAGGGCCTGGAATCTCAGCTGTCTGCCTGGCCCGACGTCAAGCTCCAACAGTGCAACGAGGCGGAGGTAGCGCCCGTCCGTGAGCCGGATTGCAGGGCGGCCCCCGAGGTCGTGGCCGCCGGTGAGCGCCCAGACAGTTGAGCTCGCCGCGAGACGTGAGAGCCGGATCGCAGAGTCCTTGTGCGCCACGGTGAGGCGGAAGAGGAGGTTGACGTAGCGTTCGAAGTGAGCGGGCGCCTCGCGGCCGCCCGCCAGGCGCCCGTCGCTCGCCTTGCGCAGCGAGGCGACGGTGGACGCCCAGCTACTCCGTGAAGACGGGGTCATCCTTGGGCAGCATGGCGCAGAACCCGTAGGCCTCGAGCATCTCGCTGAAGTGGCGCCAATCACCGGCGGCGAAGTTGCGGAAGATCTCCGCGGGGTCGTAGCCCTTCTCGAGGCTCTTGAAGCGCACGAGCTCGACGACCTCGTCGCGGCTCAAGATGTAGGTCTTGGTGGGTAGCATGGAGCACCTCCTCATCGTGCTTTCCCAGAGTAGCACGTCACGGGCGGGCGGCAAGGTGGACATATGGCGGCGGCCATGTTCGGTGGTATCGTGTCCGGAAAAGCCCCGTCTATCACCTGTTCAAGAGAATCGGAGCAGGCAGCATGAAAAGACAACTTGTGGCGATCATCGAGCGCTAAGGATTGGGGTACGTGTCGCTCTGCCCGGAACTCGATATCGCCAGTCAGGGCGACACGATCGAAGCGGCTCGAGAGAACCTCCAAGAGGCGGTGGAACTGTTTTTCGAGACCGCCTCAGAGAGCGAGCTTCAGACGCGTTTGCATGAGGAAGTGTACGTGACCCGAGTCGAGGTCTCCGTTGGGTAGGCTTCGCATTGGGACGCTTCAGTCCATCATCCGGCAGTCTGGCGTGCCCAGACGTGAGTTCGAAGCCTGAGTGTTGACCTCTTGAGCGCATGTCGTCGCGCCGCCGGCTCTGCTTGGAGGAGATCGCCATGAGACTGAAGGTCGTGATTCACGAGGCCGACGAAGGCGGATTCTGGGCTGAGGTC
Organism: Actinomycetota bacterium; assembly: GCA_026392265.1. GTDB lineage: Bacteria > Actinomycetota > Thermoleophilia > UBA2241 > UBA2241 > CAIXSE01. Next base: position 376 of record JAPLCL010000275.1, on the reverse strand, counting down.
CCCGCCATCGCAGGTTGCGCCACGGAAGGCGACACGCTCGAGGAGCTGCTGGCCGATCTCTACGACGCCATTGAGGGCTGCCTGTCGGTCGACGTGGCTCACGTCAAGACCGGGGCGCGCGACCGGGTCATGGACATCGCCATATGAAGTCAGTGTCCGGGCGCGTGCTGACAAAGGGGCTCGAGCGGAACTGTCCGAAGACGACCTCTGAGTAACTCCGGGCGAGCACATGGAGGGAGGAAGGCTGTCGGGATCCGCGACCTTGACGTCTCGTAGCGATGGCTTCTGCGCCGAAGGCCCCGCGGGGGTAGTGCGAAAAGGGCAGATAACGAATGGCCGGTTTGTTATCTGCCCCCGCAGGACTACCCCGCTCCCC
>JAPLCL010000340.1 GCA_026392265.1 Actinomycetota bacterium | reverse complement strand
TTTCCCGAAACCCGGAGGTTGAGGTCACACAAAAAGCGGCACGGCTGCCTGCCGTACCAAAGGTCGGCAGTATACACGAAGCCGACCGGCTGGGGCAAACGAAGCGTCGTTGACCAAGGTCACCCACCGCGCACCTTGGCGACGATCTCGCTGGCGATGGAGGCCGGCACCTCGGCGTAGTGCTTGAACTGCATGGTGTAGGTGGCCCTGCCCTGGGTGTTCGAGCGCACGTCGGTGGCATAGCCGAACATCGTCGACAGCGGCACCGTAGCGGTGATCACCTGAGCGTTACCGCGCGGCTCCATACCGTCGATATGGCCGCGCCGCGAGTTGATGTCGCCCATGACGTCGCCCATGAACTCGGCCGGCGTGACGACCTCGACGGCCATCATAGGCTCAAGAAGCACGGGCTTGGCCTTCTGGGCGGCGTTCTTGAAAGCCAGCGAGCCGGCGATCTTGAAGGCCATGTCTGAGGAGTCGACGTCGTGGTAGGTGCCGTCGATGAGCGCCACCTTGATGTCGACCACCGGATAGCCGGCGAGCACGCCGCTGGTCATGGCCTCCTGGATGCCGTCGTCGACCGAAGGGATGTACTCGCGCGGGATCGCCCCGCCCTGGATGCGACTCTCGAACTCGTAGCCGCCGCCCGGCACGTTGGGCTGCATCTCGATGACCACGTGGCCGTACTGGCCGCGCCCGCCGCTCTGGCGGACGAAGCGGCCTTCGACCTTCTCGACCTTGTTACGGACCGTCTCGCGGTAGGCCACCTGCGGCTTGCCCACATTGGCGTCGACGTTGAACTCCCGCACCAGCCGGTCGACGATGATCTCGAGGTGAAGCTCGCCCATGCCCGCGATGATGGTCTGCCCAGTCTCCTCGTCGGTGTGCACGCGGAAGGTGGGGTCCTCTTCAGAGAGACGCTGCAGAGCGTTACCGAGCTTCTCCTCGTCGGCCTTGGTCTTGGGCTCGATGGCCACGAAGATCACCGGCTCGGGGAACTCCATCGACTCGAGGATGATCGGCTTGCCGATCTCACAGAGTGTCTCGCCGGTGGTCGTGTGCTTGAGCCCCACGGCCGCCGCCAGCTCGCCCGCGTAGATCACGTCGCGGTCCTCGCGGTGGTTGGCGTGCATCTGCAGGATGCGACTGATGCGCTCGCGCTTGTCTTTGGTGGCGTTGAGCACATACGAGCCGGCCTTGAGGGTGCCGGAGTAGACGCGGAAGTAGGTGAGCTTGCCGACGTGCGGGTCGACGGCGACCTTGAAGGCCAGCGCCGAGAAGGGCGCGTCGTCGTCCGCCGGACGCGCTGCCTCGTCGCCGTTGGGCTTGATGCCCACGACCGGCGGTACGTCGACCGGCGAGGGCAGGAAGTCGATGATGGAGTCCATGAGCGGCTGCACGCCTTTGTTCTTGAAGGCGGAGCCGCACAGCACCGGAGTGATGCTGATGTCGAGCGTCGCCTGGCGGATGACCTCGCGCAGGTGCGCGGGCGTGATCTCGCGGCCCTCGAGATACGTCTCGAGCAGGTGATCGTCGTGGTCGGCGATCGACTCGACCAGCTTGAGGCGGTACTCGTCGGCCTGCGGCCGGAGCTCCTCGGGGATGTCGACGGTGTCGAAGTCCGTGCCCAGCTCGTCCTGGTACAGGAGAGCCTTCATCTCGATGAGGTCGATGATGCCGCGGAACTCGGCCTCGCGGCCGATGGGGATCTGCAGCGCCACGGGGTTGGCCCCCAGGCGATCGACCATCATCTCGAGGCCGCGGAAGAAGTCGGCGCCGATGCGGTCCATCTTGTTGACGAAGGCGATACGCGGGATGCCGTACTTGTCGGCCTGGCGCCACACGGTCTCCGACTGAGGCTCCACGCCGCCGACGGAGCAGAAGAGCGCGATGGCGCCATCGAGCACACGCAGGCTGCGCTCCACCTCCATGGTGAAGTCCACGTGCCCGGGCGTATCTATGATGTTGATCTGCGTGTCACGCCAGGCGACGGTGGTCGCGGCGGAGGTGATGGTGATGCCGCGCTCCTGCTCCTGCGCCATCCAGTCCATCACGGCCGCGCCCTCGTGGACCTCACCGATCTTGTGCGTCTTGCCGGTGTAATACAGGATGCGCTCGGTGGTCGTCGTCTTACCGGCGTCGATGTGAGCCATGATGCCGATGTTGCGCGTGTTCTGCAGCGAGTACTGTCGCATGTCGCTTAACTTGTTCCTTCCATGCGAAAGCCCCTCACCGACGAACACCAGTGAGGGGCTCTCGGCGAATTACCAGCGGTAGTGGGCGAACGCCTTGTTGGCCTGCGCCATGCGGAAGATGTCGTCCTTCTTCTTGAAGGCGCCACCCTGAGCGGCCAGAGCGTCCGTCATCTCGGCGGCGAGGCGCTCGGCCATGACCTTCTCGCGGCGGTCGCGGGCGAAGCTGACCAGCCAGCGGATGGCAAGCGTGCGGGCGCGGCGGCCAGGCACTTCGACCGGCACCTGGTAGGTGGCGCCGCCGACGCGCCGGCTGCGCACCTCGAGGTGCGGCGTAAGCGCCTGGACGGCGTCTTGCATGACCTCGACCGGGTCGCGGCCGGTCTTTTCGCGAACGATCTCGAGGGCGCCGTAGACGATCTGCTCCGCGGTGGATTTCTTGCCGTCCAGCAAAACCTTGTTGATCACCTGCGTGACCAGCTTACTGTTGTAGACGGGGTCGGGAAGGACTTCCCGGCGAGTGATTGTTCCTCTCCGCGGCATGACTTACCTCGTTGCCTTTCCCTTGGCGCCGTACCGTGAGCGAGCCTGTTTGCGATCGCTCACGCCCGAGGCGTCGAGCGTGCCGCGGATAACCTTGTAGCGTACGCCCGGAAGATCCTTGACGCGGCCGCCACGCACGAGCACCACGGAGTGCTCCTGCAGGTTGTGGCCGATGCCGGGGATATACGTGGTGACTTCCATCCCGTTGACGAGCCTGACGCGAGCGACCTTGCGCAAGGCGGAGTTCGGCTTCTTGGGGGTGGTGGTGTAGACGCGCGTGCACACCCCGCGCTTCTGCGGCGAGCCCTTGAGCGCCGGAGTCTTGGCGCGCTTTTCTTTGCTCTCACGCCCCTTGCGTACGAGCTGGCTTATGGTTGTCATCTGGCCTCTCTGGTCGGCTGCTTCAGACAGCAGTCGTGTAGTTTAGCGAAACAGGGCTGCGGCCGCAAGCACGGAGCTCGCGCGGCCGCAGCCCTGCAGCCTGGTCCCGATAGCCGGTCTTCTTCTAGTCCTGATCCTCACCGATGAGCCACGCGGTCGCCGAGTCTCCGCTACTCATGAGACGATCGGCCTCGGCCAATGCCTCGGCCCTGCCGGCCGGGTAGATATTGACGCCGCGGTACTGGCGCAGACCCGTGCCGGCCGGGATGAGCTTGCCGATGATCACGTTTTCCTTGAGTCCCCGCAGGGTGTCGGTCTTGCCCTCGATGGCCGCGTCGGTAAGCACCTTGGTGGTCTCCTGGAA
>JAPLCL010000152.1 GCA_026392265.1 Actinomycetota bacterium | reverse complement strand
AGCGCCAGGCCGGCGACGAGCGCGAGGACGCCCACGAGCAATGTCTCCATCAGCAGGATGGCGGCGACCTGACGCTTCGGCATGCCGAGAACCAGGTAGGTGCCGAACTCGCGCTTGCGTCGCCTGATGAGAAACCCGTTCGCGTAGAACACGAGGAACGCGAGGACGACGGCCACGACCACCGACATCACGTCCATGATGGCGCCAAGGTTCTTCAGGTTCTCGGCCTTCAGCGACCCGAGGGACGCCAGCGCGCTTTGCGCCTCCACCGAGCCGAAGGCGTAGAAAGCGGCCACCCCGAACGTCAGGGTGAGGAAGTAGACGGCAAAGTCTCCGAAGCTCTTCCGCGTGTTTCGCAGCGCCAGCTTACTGAGCATCGGTATCACCGCCCAGGAGCGTCACGACCTCCATGATGCGGCCGAAGAACCCCTTGCGATCGTCGCCGTCACGCGCGATCTCGCTGAACAGACGCCCGTCCTTGATGAACAGGATGCGCCGGCAGTAGCTCGCCGCCGAGGGGTCATGCGTCACCATGAGGATGGTGGCGCCCAGCTCGACGTTCAGCCGCTCAAAGCTCTCGAGCAGCACCCTCGCCGACCTCGAGTCGAGCGCCCCGGTCGGCTCGTCGGCGAGCACGAGCGTGGGATCTGTGACGATGGCGCGAGCAGATGCGACGCGCTGCTGCTCGCCGCCGGACATCTGATGCGGGTACTTCCGCAGAACGGTCGATATCCCAAGCCGGCGTGCAGCCTGCTCCACGCGACGCTCGATCTCGACGTGGCCGACACGGCTGATCGTGAGCGCGAGGGCGATGTTCTCGTAGCCGGTCAGCGTGTCGAGCAGGTTGAAGTCCTGAAAGATGAAGCCGAGCCTCTCCCGGCGCAGTCGCGCCAGCGCATCGCCCCTGAGGCGCGTGACGTCGTCACCGCCGACCATCACGTGCCCCGCTGTGACTCTATCGATCGTCGAGATGCAGTTGAGCAGCGTCGTCTTGCCCGAGCCTGACGGCCCCATGATGCCGACAAAGTCGCCATCGGCGACCTCGAAGCTCACGTCGTCGAGGGCGGTGGTGATGTTGGAGCGATTGCCGTAGATCTTCTCGACGTTGCGAAGTGCCAGCGCGTTACCCATGCCACGATCCCTTCCCCGCCGGTACTTCCATGATCAGTGATCCTGGTTGGTCCAGGACATGAGCACGTCGGTGCCCGCCATCATGAAGAAGATCGCGAACGCCATGAATCCGATGAACCACTGCATGATCTACCCTTTCGTCGTGCCCACTGACGGTCACTCGTCAGGTACAGGTACCGATCCTGTACGGCTGACCGAGGGTCGAACCCAGCCGGCCTGGCGTCTGTTTCCATGGGAAGAGCGTAGCGGCCACAGCGGAGCGCAGCCATCGATTCCGATTACACGCGCCTTACGATTCCGTAAGGGACGCAGCGGGCAGCGACTGTGCCATCACAGGGAACACGATGGTGACGGTGGTGCCCTCGCCCACGACGGAGGAGATAGAGGCTCCAAGCCCGATACGGTCCGCAAGCTTGCGCACGAGATAGAGCCCGAGGCCGGTCGAGGCGACGTTGCGTCGTCCGTTGCTTCCGGTGAAGCCTCTGTCGAAGACGCGCGACAACTCGCTCGCAAGGATGCCGCAGCCGTTGTCCTCGATGGTGAGCACCACTGATTGGTCGGCACGCGAACCCAGGATACGTATCGACGCGTGTTCGGTGGGCGTGTACGCGATCGCGTTGGCAAGGACCTGCTGGACCACGAACGACGCCCACTTCGTGTCCGTGAAGACCTGCACGTCGAGATTCTCGACCTCGAGGTGGATGCGCCGCTCGATGAACGCACGCGCATTGCGCCGGAGCGCCGGGTTG
>JAPLCL010000014.1 GCA_026392265.1 Actinomycetota bacterium | reverse complement strand
ATCGAAGGGATCACGCAGGCCGAGTCGCCGGAGTGCACGCCCGCCTCCTCGACGTGTTGCATGACGGCGCCGACGTAGACGTCCTCGCCGTCGGCGATGGCGTCCACGTCCACCTCGATTGCGTCCTCGAGGAACCTGTCGATGAGGACCGGGTGCTCGGGGGTGATGCCGGCGGCGGTGGTCATGTAGTGCTCGAGCTCGGCGGCCCCGTAGACGATCTGCATGGCGCGGCCGCCGAGCACGTAGGACGGCCGCACCAGCAGCGGGTAGCCGACCCGGTCGGCGACCGCCACCGCCTCCGCGGCCGTCGCCGCCAGCCCGTACTCCGGGCACCGGATGCCGAGCTCTTCGAGGAGCTTGCCAAAGCGGCCGCGATCCTCGGCCAGGTCGATCGACTCCTGCGGCGTGCCGAGGATGGTAATGCCGGCCTCAGCCAGCGCCCCGGCGATCTTGAGCGGCGTCTGGCCGCCGAACTGCACGATCACGCCTTTGGGCTTCTCGTTGGCGACCACGTTGGCCACGTCTTCGAAGGTGAGGGGCTCAAAGTACAGCCGGTCGGAGACGTCGTAGTCAGTGGAGACCGTCTCGGGGTTGCAGTTGACCATGACCGCCTCGTAGCCCATCTCGCGGACGGTGAGCGCGGCGTGCACGCAGCAGTAGTCGAATTCGATGCCCTGGCCGATGCGGTTGGGGCCGGAACCAAGGATGACGACGCGCTCGCGCTCGCCGGGTCGGGCCTCGTTCTCCTCCTCATAGGTCGAGTAGAAGTACGGGGTCTCGGCCTCGAACTCCGCGGCGCACGTGTCGACCGCCTTGTAGACGGGCAGCACGTCGTGCGCGATGCGCAGCGCTCTGACCTCGCGCTCGCCGCGGCCGCTGAGCTCACCGAGCCTCTTATCGCTGGAGCCGTAGCGCTTCATGCGCCGCAGTAGCTCCGCCGTGAGCCGCGGCGCCTCCCGTACCTCGCGCTCGAGCTCCACGACGTCGCGGAGCTCGGAGAGGAAGAACGGCGAGATGCCGGTGAGCGCGTGGATATCGTCGACGTCGAGGCCCAGGCGGAAGCCCTGGAGGACGAGCTCGTAGCGCTCGGCGGTAGGGACGGCGAGCGCCTTGCGCAGCTCCTGGGCGCTCGTGGGGAGCTCCGCCGCGCTGTCGAGCTCGCGCGAACGCAGCGCCTTCAGAAACGCTTCCTTGAAGGTTCGCCCGATGGCCATCGCTTCGCCGACGCTCTTCATGTGCGTGGTGAGCTCGCGATCGGCGAGGGGGAACTTCTCGAAGGCCCAGCGCGGCATCTTGACGACCACGTAATCGAGGGTCGGCTCGAAGCAGGCGGGCGTACGCCGCGTGATGTCGTTGTCGATCTCGTCGAGCGTGTACCCGACCGCCAGCCGGGCGGCGATCTTGGCGATCGGAAAACCGGTCGCCTTGGAGGCCAGCGCCGAGCTCCGCGAGACGCGCGGGTTCATCTCGATGACCATGACCGCGCCGCTCTCGGGGTTGACGGCGAACTGCACGTTGCTGCCACCGGTATCGACGCCGATCTTGCGGATGATGGCTTTGGCGGCGTCGCGCAACTCCTGGTACTGCGCATCGGTGAGCGTGAGCGCCGGCGCCACGGTGACGCTGTCTCCGGTGTGCACGCCCATCGGGTCGATGTTCTCGATGGAGCAGATGATGACCACGTTGTCGGCGTGGTCGCGCATCACTTCGAGCTCGAACTCGTGCCAGCCGACCACCGACTCCTCGAGCAGCACCTGCGAGATCGGGCTCAGGCGCAGCCCCTGCTCGACGATGCGCCGCAAGCTGTCCTGGCCATAGGCGATGCCGCCGCCGGCGCCGCCGAGCGTGTAGGCCGGGCGCACGACCAGCGGGAGGCCGAGCTCCTGCGCAGCCAGCTCGGCCTGCTCCATGGACTCGGCCAGCATGCTGCGCGGCACGCGCAGGCCGATCTCCTCCATGGCAGTGCGGAATTCGAGGCGGTCCTCGGCGCGATGGATAGCCTT
>JAPLCL010000410.1 GCA_026392265.1 Actinomycetota bacterium | reverse complement strand
CGGACCACCTCGTCGACCATCTCGGCGCTGAAACGCCGCGGGCTCCACGGGTTCTGGCTGGCGAACATGAACCAGCGAAAGGCGTCGGCGCCCTGGTGGTCGAGGATGTCGTCGGGCTGAATGACGTTGCCCTTGCTCTTGCTCATCTTCTGGCCGTCGGCGTCGAGGATGTGGCCCAGGCAGAGCACGCGCTTGAAGGAACTGCGGCCCTCGACGAGGGTGGCGACCGCGAGCAGGCTGTAGAACCAGCCGCGCGTCTGGTCGATGGCCTCGCAGATGAAGTCGGCGGGGAAGCGCTCGCGGAAGACATGCTCGTTCTCGAACGGGTAGTGCCACTGGCCGAAGGGCATGGAGCCCGAATCGAACCACGCGTCGATGACCTCGGCCACGCGGTGCATCTCGCGGCCGCAGTCCGGGCAGGTGAGCAGCACGTCGTCGACGTAGGGCCGGTGGAGCTCCAGATCCTCTGGAACGGACCCGGCCGCCATCTCGCGCAGCTCGGCTATTGACCCTATGCAGTGCGCGTGCCCTTCTTCACACCGCCACACGGGCAGCGGCGTGCCCCAGTAGCGGTCGCGGCCGAGCGCCCAGTCGACGTTACCGGCGAGCCATTCTCCGAAGCGCCCCGTCTTGATGTGCTCGGGATGCCAGATGACGTCGTCGTTGGCCTTGATGAGCTCGTCCTTGATGGCCGTGGTGCGGATGTACCACGTCTGCTTGGCGTAGTAGAGCAGTGCCGTGTCGCAGCGCCAGCAGAAGGGGTAGCTGTGCTCGTAGGGCTCGACGCCGAGCAGCAAGCCGCGGGCCTTGAGATCGGCGATGATGGCCGGGTCTGCGTCTTTGACGAAGACGCCGGCCCACGGCGTGACCGCGGCCACGAACCTGCCCTCGAGATCGACGGCGTTCACGACCGGCAGGTCGTTCTCGAGGCCCACGCGCATGTCGTCCTCGCCGAAGGCGGGGGCCATATGCACGATGCCCGTGCCGTCGCTGGTCGTGACGAAGTCGGCGCCGACCACGAAGTGCGCCCGCTTATCGAGTTCCATGAACGCGAACGGCGGCTCGTACTCAAGGCCGAGCAGCTCGCGGCCTGGCAGCTCGCGATCGACGACGGCCTCGCCGCCGAGCACCTTCTCGACAAGCTCGCGGGCGATCACGAAGCGTTCGCCGCGGCTCAGGGCGACCGCGTACGTGACGTCGGCGTGGACGGCGGCGGAGACGTTGCTGATGAGCGTCCACGGCGTGGTGGTCCACACGGCCAGGGAGACGGGCGCGCCGGCCGGCGCGCCCAGCGTGGCCGCCGACTCGCGCTTGAGCGGGAAGCGCACGTAGATCGAATCCTCTGTGACATCCTTGTAGCCCTGCGCGACCTCGTGGCTGCTGATCGCCGTGCCGCAGCGCGGGCAGTACGGCACGACCTTGTGACCCTCGTAGAGCAGGCCCTTGTTCCAGATCTGCCGCAGCAGCCACCAGACGGACTCGATGTACTCGTTGTCGAACGTGTAATAGGCGTCGCCGAGGTCGACCCAGAAACCGATGCGCTCGGTGAAGCGCTCCCACTCCTCCAGGTACGCGGTGACGCTCTCGCGGCACAGCTTGTTGAACTCGGCGACCCCGTAGTCTTCGATCTGCTGCTTGCCGTCGATGCCCAGGCGACGCTCGACCTCGAGCTCCACGGGCAGACCGTGCGTGTCCCAGCCGGCCTTGCGCGGTACGCGGTAGCCACGCATCGTCTTGTAGCGCGGAAAGAGGTCCTTGAAGATGCGCGAGATGATGTGGTGCGCGCCGGGCAGCCCGTTGGCCGTGGGCGGACCCTCGTAGAACACGTACACCGGGGCGTCGTCGCGGCCTTCGAGGCTCTTCTGGAAGATGCGGTGCTCTTTCCAGAACGAGAGGACGCGGGCGTCGAGCGCGGGGAAGTCGACGCGCGCCGACACCTCGCGGAACCGGGGCTGCTGGTCGCTCACGTGACTCGCTTTCGTCGGGCGGCGGGCCGGAAGAGCGATTCTACCAGACACGGCCGGGCACCGAGGTTGACCAAGTCAGCCCGTGGGTTGCGATGGCCGTGCTCCGGAGTCGTCGGTCCGCCATCACTTTCGCTCGGCTGTCGAGAAGGTGCGCTCAGCGCGCGGCCGCGCTCAGCGAGCGAAGAGCCGTTCGACGAGAGCTTCTCTCGACAGGCCGAAGTGATCGCCGACGTCGGCGAGGATCGCGGCGACCGTACCCACGCGGAGCGAGTCGTGACGCGGAATCGTGATGTGGTGCTCGCCACGCTCCTGCGTCGTCAGCCGCATATGGCTGCCGGTCTGGCGAGTCACCTCGTAGCCGAATGCAGAAAGGACGCTCGCGAGGTCCTCGCCAGAGAGGTCCCGCGGTAGCCTCATACGGCGATCAGTCGATCCCGCACGAGGTGGAGGCGAATCACCCGGGGAAGGTCTGTTTCGTCGTCGAAATGGCAGAGCACCGCGTCGCGGACTGCCGTCTGCAGGGCCTCGAGGTCGTCTGCCTCTGTGAAGATCGCTGCGCCGAGCGCGCGGGCCGAGTACCCGCCTTCTGGAGCTTCTTCGACCACGAAGATGATCTCGTCCACGTTATGACCTCGGCGTTGGGAGGGCCGGATCGCTGATTTTACCAGACACGGCCGGCGAGAGCGGCGTGACCGGCCGGCAGGCCGCGCTCGTGTACACTCGCGCCATGCTCGCCTTTCTCGACTACGACGGCACGATGACCACCCACGAGTGCAACGAGATCGTGCTGCAGCGCTTCGTGGGTGATGCCTGGCGGCCACTCGAGGCCGAGGCCCAGGCCGACCGCA
>JAPLCL010000142.1 GCA_026392265.1 Actinomycetota bacterium | reverse complement strand
CCCTCGTGCCGATACCAGGCGATGCTGTCGACCCCCACCTGCGAGATGACGCCCCCGAAGCACCCGTAGCGGTCCACCAGCAGGGTCTTCGCGCCGGCACGAGCGGCGCCGATCGCCGCGGCAAGGCCACCCGGCCCACTGCCGACGACAAGGACCTCAGTCTCGCACAGGACCGGAGTGGTCCGCGGCTGTTCGTCGATGTACTTCATCATCACTCCAGTGGCCTCGAGGTACCCCGACGGCGCCACATGCTGTTCGGCATGTCGGCCGGGACCGCCGGGGCCGATCATTCCGCCGGCGCTTGACAAGAGTATGCCACAGCATCCATGGTACATACCAGCGGCATGGTACATACCAGCGGGGCACCGCAAGCCTCGGGAGAAGCGGCCATCGCGGGAGGCCCAGTGGCGAGACTGCTTGAGTTCCAAGGAAAGGAACTGCTGAGAAAGGCCGGCCTGCCCGTGCCGCGCGGGCGCACGGCCTCGAACCCGGACGAAGCCGAGGCCATTGCCGAAGAGATGGGCCGCCCGGTCGCCGTGAAGGCTCAGCTTCACGCCGGCGGTCGCGGCAAGGCCGGCGCCATCAGATTCGCCGCGTCTCCTGCCGAGGCCCGCGACGCAGCGGCAGCGCTCCTGGGAACCGAGATCAAAGGCTTCGCCATCGACGCGGTACTGGTGGAGGAGCGCCTCGACATCGCCCGCGAGCTCTACGTCGGCATCATCATCGATTCGGCGCGCAGCGGCAGGCGCCCGCTGCTCATGTTCAGCCGCGAAGGCGGCGTGGACATAGAGAGCGTGCCCGACGAGGCCATCCATCGCCTGCACGTCTCTCCCTTGCGCGGCCTCGAGGTCTATCAGGTCGTCGACCTCCTGGTCGAGGCCAACGTCCCGGACGAGCTCCTGGTGCCGCTCGCGACCATCTGCTCGCGGCTCGCAAGCGCCCACCGCGATTACGATTGCTTCGCCCTCGAGATCAACCCCCTGGTCCTGACGACGCAGGGCCAAGTGGTGTGCGCCGACTGCAAGATGCAGATCGACAACGCGGCCGTCTTTCGCCACCCCGAGATGGGCATCGAGGTGGCGCGGGACTTCGGCCACGAGCCGACGCCCCTTGACCTCATCGGCTGGGGCATCGAGAAAGCCGATCTCCGGGGCTCGGGCTTCGTCATGGACATGGGCTACGACGGGGTAAGCCCCGACTACATCGGCTTTCATCCCATCGGCGGCGGGTCGGCGATGATGGCTATGGATGCCCTCAACCAGGTGCGTCTCAAGCCCGCCAACTACGCCGATACCAGCGGCAACCCGGTGGGCTCGAAGATCTATCGGGTCGCCAAGGTCGTGCTCTCTCAGCCGAACATCCAGGGCTACCTTCTGGGCGGCTTCATGATGGCCAACCAGGAGCAGTGGCATCACGCGCACGCCGTGGTCAAGGTGCTGCGGGAGGTGCTGCCCGAGAAGCCCGGACTGCCCTGCGTGCTCCTGGTCTGCGGCAACAAGGAAGAGGAATCGCTGGCCATCTTGCGCGCGGGGCTTGCCGACTGCGCCGGAGCCACCCGTGTGGAGATCTACGGCCGCGACTACGTCACCGACACGCTCTTCATCGCGGGACGCATGCGCGCCCTCGTCGAGGAGTACCAGGCCGAGCTGGAGGGAGGCGACCGTGCTTGAGTTCGCCGAGCGCACGATCACCGTGCGCATCGACACGGCCGCTTGCGGCGCCTGCGCGACGAAAGCCTGCGTCGCCGCCTGCGAGACCTACAGCCGCGGCATCCTGCGCCTGAGCGACGGCCTGCCCTCGGTCGAGCACCTTGCGCCGAGCGAGGTCGTCCGTAAGGGTACGGAGTGCTTGGCCTGCGAGTACGCCTGTCGCGTACGCGGCGAGGGCGCGCTCTCGATCGAGATCCCGATCGAGGGACTGGACGCCTATCGTGCCGCGCTCGCGGCCGCGACCCCGCCGGGGGCGCCCGGCGAGGAGGGTTGAGCGATGGGCATCCTGATCGACCGCACGACACGCGTCATCGTCCAGGGCATCACCGGCCGCGAGGGCTCGTTGCGGGCGCGCTACATGAAGGAGTACGGCACCAACGTCGTGGCCGGTACAAGCCCCGGCAAGGGTGGCCAGAGCGTCGAAGGCATCCCCGTATATCACACGGTGCGCGCGGCGGTCGAGGCCTGCGGCCGCGTCGACTTCAGCGTCGTCTTCGTGCCCGGCCGCGTGCTGCTGCCCGCGGTCAAGGAGGCGGCCGACGCCGGCGTGCTCAACGTCGTGTGCTGCGTCGAGTCGGTGCCCGTACACGACGCCATGGCGATGGTCGAGTATTGTGCCGAACGAGGCACGCGCCTGCTCGGCCCCGGCTCCATCGGCGCCATCACGCCGGGCGAGGCGGTCGTCGGCTGGCTCGGCGGCAGCCTCGAGTGGGCCAACAGCTTCTTCGCCCCCGGTCCCATCGGCGTCTTTTCGCGTAGCGGCGGCCAGTCGGGCACGATCCCATGGGTCCTGCGCCGCGCCGGCCTGGGCGTGAGCTCGGCGGTGCACACCGGTACCGAGCCCGTGCTCGGCACCTCGATGGCAGACCTCCTGCCGCTCTTCGAGGCCGACGCGCAGACCAAGGGCGTGGCCGTCTTCTCGGAGATCGGCGGTACGCAGGAGGAGGAGTGCGCCGCAGTCATCGCGAGCGGCGGCTTCACCAAGCCCTTCGTCATCTTTGTCGCCGGCGCCTGGGCGCCCGAGGGGCAGCGCTTCTCGCACGCTTCGAGCATCGTCGAGCGCGGCCGCGGCTCGGCCCAGGGCAAGATGGACGCCATCCGCGCGGCCGGCGGCTTCGTGGCCGCGAGCCCCAACGACATCCCTGACATCCTCAAAGACAGGATCGCTTCGCTAGGAGGCAAGTGAACATGGCAGTCATGCGCTCCGTCCAGTACGTGCCGGGCAACAACGAGAAGATGGTCGCCAAGGCGCCGGGCATCCCCGCCGACATCATCACCCTGGATCTCGAGGACTCCGTCCCGCCGGCCGAAAAGGCACGTGCTCGTGAGGTGGTCGCGGCAAACCTCATCGACGCCGGTTCCGGCGGGGCCGAGGTCTACGTGCGCATCAACAACTGGGAGACAGAGATGACCAATGACGACCTGGAGGCGATCGTGCTCCCGGGTCTCGCCGGAGTCACGCTCGCCAAGTGCGGGCATCCCGAGAACGTCAAGCGCCTCGACTGGAAGCTCGAGGAGCTCGAGCAGCGGCGAGGCCTGCCGGTGGGCGCGATCAAGGTCTCCCTGCTTCTCGAGACGGCCAAGGGCATCATCTTCGCCTACGACTCGTGCGTCGCCAGCCCCCGCGTCGTGAGCGCCATCTTCGGGGCCGTCGACTTTACCAAAGACATGCGCGTCAAGCTCACCTCCGAGGGTGAGGAGCAGAAGTACGGGCGCCGCCACATGGCGGTCGCGGCGCGGGCCGCCGGCGTTATCGCGATCGACGCTCCCTTCGTGGCGTACCAGGATATGGAGGCCTTCGCAGCCAACGTGCGCGACGGCCGCCAGATGGGCTACGAGGGCCGCATGATCATCCACCCCAGCCAGGTCGAGGTCTGCAACCGCCTCTATTCGCCGGATCCGGCCGATGTCGACTGGGCGGTCGGCGTCGTCAAGGCCTTCGAGGAGGAAGCCATCGCCAAAGGCACGGCGGCGATCTCGCTGAACGGCAAGATGGTCGACACGCCGGTCTACCTGAACGCGAAGGCGATCCTTGCGGCGCAGCAGGAGATCGAAGCGAAAGATTCAGAGGCGACGGGAGGGGCCGCATGACATCCCTCGACGTCGGCGTCACCCGCCGGTCGGCCCCCCGGGACACCAGAAAGCGCCAGCTCCGGCGGCTCTCCGCCGAGGTCTTCGACGTACTCGTCATCGGCGGCGGCGTGACCGGCTGCGGTATCGCTCTGGACGCCGCCAGCCGTGGTCTCTCCGTAGCCCTGGTCGAGAAGCGCGACTTCGCCGCCGGCACTTCGAGCCGTTCCAGCAAGCTCATCCATGGAGGCCTGCGCTATCTTGAACACTTCGATCTCGGGCTGGTGCGAGAGGCGCTCCACGAGCGGCAGCTCCTCACGGAGAAGCTCGCCCCGCACCTCGTCCACTCCATGCCGCTGCTGTTCCCGCTCAAACGCGGAGCCTGGGACCGTCTCGTGATGGGCTCCGGCCTGCTCCTCTATGACGGGCTGGCCGGCCTGCATCCGGCAATGCCGCGCCACCGGCACCTGTCGCGCGGAGCTTGTGTGCACGCCGTGCCGTCGCTCCGCGACGACGCCCTCACGGGCGGGATCCGCTACTTCGACGCCCAGGTCGACGACGCCCGCTTCGCGGTGACGCTCGCCGGCACAGCGTATTCGTACGGCGCGGCCTGCGTCTCTGCCCTTGAGGTCACCGCGTTCCTTCGCGAGCGCGAGAGGATCGCGGGAGTCCGCGTGCGCGACCTCGAGCGCGGCGACGAGTTCGAGGTCCGGGCCCGCGTGGTCGTCAACGCCACCGGCGTGTGGACGACCGAGCTGGAACGCCTGGCGGGAGTCGCAAACCCTCTCGTTGTCCGGCCTTCCAAGGGTGTGCATATCGTCGTCCCGAAGTCCTGCATCGACTCGACCCTCGCGCTCATCCTCCCCACCGAGAAGAGCGTGCTGTTCGTTCTCCCTTGGGGCGAGCACTGGATCATCGGTACGACCGACACGGACTGGGAGTTCGGCCTCGACCACCCGTCGGCGACTCGCGGCGACATCGACTACCTTCTGGGTCACGTGAACGCCGTCCTTCGTGAGCCGCTCACGGTCGACGACATCACCGCCGTGTACGCCGGCCTGCGACCGCTTGTCGACGCGGGATCCAAGGACACCGCCGCCGTATCGCGCGAGCACGTGGTCCGGCGCAGTGCTCCCGGCCTGGTCAGCATCGCCGGGGGCAAGTACACGACGTACAGGCTCATGGCCCGCGACGCCGTCAACGTTGCGGCCCGCGAGCTGCCCTTCGCCGTGGCACCCAGCCGCACCGCCGATATCCCGCTCCTCGGCGCCGTCGGCGCATCCGAGGCCGCCACCAGAGCGCGCCTCCACCCCGGCGGGGCGCGGCTCACGCCCGAGCAGATCCAGCACCTGGTACGGCGCTACGGGGCGCTCGTGCTCCAGGTGCTGGACCTGGTGGTGAAGGAGCCGGAGCTCGCGGCTTCCCTGACAGGCGCCGAGACCTACCTCGCCGCCGAGGTCCGTCACGCCACGCTGTTCGAGGGCGCGCTGCACGTCGACGACGTGCTCACGCGCCGCACGCACATCGCCTTTGAGACTCCTGATCGGGGGCGCTGCGCGGTGGAGGACGTCGCCCGGCTGATGGCACAGGCGCTGGCGTGGAACCAGACCGATGTGGACCGCGAGATCGCGCACTATCGCTCGCGCCTCGACGCCGAGAGCGCGGCCCAGGCGATGTTGGACGACGCCGCGTCGGATTCCGCGCGATCCCCGGTACGCGACCTGCGGCTCTCAGCGGTGTAGAGCGGACCCCGGCGGCGGCGGCGGGATCAGCACGAAGTTGCCGACGTGCCTCTTCTGGAGGAACTCGAGTTGCGCGTCGGCGATCCTCTCGAGCGGGAACGTCTTGGCGACGAGCGGCCGCGCCTCGCCGCGCTCGATGTATGAGACGAGATCCGGGAACACCGGCTCGTCCCACGCGGTGCAGCCGATCAAGGTCAGGTCCTTGAGATAGAAGGTGCGCTTGTCGAACGCCACAATCGGGCCGGCGATGGCGCCGGACGAGACGTACCTGCCGCCCGTCTTGAGCACGCCCAGAAGGCCGCCGAAGGTCGGCCCCGACACATTGTCGACGACGACGTCGACCGAGCGCTCGCCGAGGGCGGCCACGATGTCGTCGTCGCGGTCGACGACGCGGTCCGCGCCGAGGGCGCGCACCTGGTCCATCTTCGCGCGCCCTGCGACCGCCGTCACGGCGGCGCCACGGCGCTTCGCGAGTTGCACGACGGCCGCACCGACGCCGCCCGAGGCGCCGGTGACGACCACGTGGTCGGCGCCGGTCACCCCCGCGCGATGCAGCATGTTCTCGGCGGTCCCGTAGGCGCACGGGATCGCGCCGAGCTCCTCATCGCTCAGGTCGCAGTCCACCGCGAAGACCTCGGACGAGGGCACTTTGACGAACTGCGCGAAGGCGCCGTCAAAGTCGGAGGCCATCCAGATGGTCTCCATCGACGCGAAGCCGAGGGGGCGCATGCAGGGCCGCACCAGGACGCGGCGACCGCTGAGATCCTTGTCGCCCCCCGGCCCGACTTCGACGACTCGCCCGCAGCAATCGGTGCCCTGGATGAGAGGGAACGGCGTCGGGGCGCTCCACCCTCCGTCTTCCCCGGCGGGCGTCTCTCTCTCCACGGCGTCAGCTGTGGCCCCGGTGTCGGCGGTCACGCTGGCGGAGTACCAGCCCAGGCGCGTGTTGATCTCGGTGTTGTTGACGCCGGCGGCGAGGACCCGCAGCAGGACTTCTCCTGGCCCGGGCTCGGGGACGGGGACGTCACGGTACTCGAGCATATCGAGGCCGCCGTTGCCGGTGGTGACGACCGCCTTCATCGTCGCTGCGCAGCCGGTCAGATCGAAGCGGTCGCCGCGCAGCGACGTCTGCGCGCGGATCACGTCCTGCTCAGACGCCATCACCAAGCTCGGCGAGCGAGAGCCGGCTCAGGGTGTCCGGGCTGGGGACACCCTTCCCGTCCCAGCCGCGCAGCCGGTAGTACTCGTCGAGCGCCTCATCGAATGCCGCCGCGCCGGGCACCTTCCCTGCGGCCACTCCCTCGGGATGGGGCACGCTGAGGATGCGTTCGGGGAGGCGGTCGTCGGCGCGGCCCAGGCCCTCACGCAGGTTGAGCAGCCGACCGAGGTTCCAGATGCGGGCGCCCACGGTCATGAGCTCATCGTGCGACGTCTCGCGACCCCACAGATGCTTGAAGTGGACACCGAGGAAATCGGTGTCGAGAGCCATGTTGGCGCACCACACGCCGGTCCAGGCGACGGCGCTGAAGTCCTGCTGATCGACGACGAGCTGCGCCTTGCCGACCAATGAGTCGGCGGCGCCGGCGCCGCCGAGGATGTCGTCGCCGGCGGTGAAGGCGCGCATGTGGCAGGCGCCGCGGACGGAGGGGGCGTAGCCGAGCCCCATACCGAACGTGCCCCGCGGGTCGTAGGCCGGCATCTCCAGGCCTTTGACTTCTTGGGCCAGCTCGGGCCGGCCCTTGAGCGCGGCCAGGGCGCGGGCGCCGAGCGCCAGCTCGGCGCCGAAGCCCTGGCGCGCGGCGATCAGCCGCGGCGCCTCGAGGTAGGCGCCGGTCTCGCCGAAGCGCAGGCCGTAGTCGGCGACGCCGGCCTCGCAGAGGTCCATGGCCAAGGCCACCACGGCGCCGGTCGACATGGTGTCGAGGCCGAGCTCGTCGCACTCGCGGTTGAAGGCGGCCAC
>JAPLCL010000227.1 GCA_026392265.1 Actinomycetota bacterium | reverse complement strand
ACATGGTGTCGAGATTCTACCTGCGCCTGCGAGTCAGCTACCAGCCCGGCGTGCTGGCCCAGATCGCATCCCTCTTCGGCGACCACGGTGTGAGCATCGCCTCGCTGGTGCAGGAGGGCCGCGGCGGCGACGCCGAGCTCGTGCTCGTCCTGCACCCCGTGCGCGAGGCCCAGTTCTTCGCGGCTCTCGACAAGATGAAGGCGCTGCCCGACGTGCAGGGCGAGCCCGCCTTCATCCGCGTCGAGGGCGAGACCTGAGTGTGAAGGAGACGATCATGGAAATGGCCAAGAAGGGGCGCATCGGCATCCTCACCGGCGGCGGCGACGTGCCGGGCCTCAACCCGGCGATCCGCGGCGTCACCCAGCGCGCCCTTCATGAGGGCTTCGACGTCGTCGGCATCCGCCGCGGCTGGGCCGGCCTCGTGGAGCTGCGCCGCGACGCGGGGGCGAACAACTCGGAGTGCGTCATGCCGCTCACCGCGGAGCTCGTGGACCGGCATGCCTACACCGGCGGCACCTTCCTCCACTCCTCGCGTACGCGTCCCAGCGCCGTGCCGGCGAAGGACGTCCCCGAGCACCTCAGGGGCAAGTACACGGCCGAGAAGAACGACCTCACCGACGAGGTGCTCGCCAACCTCGAGTTCCTCGGCGTCGACTACCTCGTGCCGGCCGGCGGCGACGACACGCTGAGCTACGGCGTGGAGCTGGGCCGCCGCGGGTTCCCCGTGGTGGCGCTGCCCAAGACGATGGACAACGACGTGCCCGGCACCGACTACTGCATGGGTTTCGGCACCTGCGTGAGCCGCACCGTGCAGCTCGCCCGCCAGGTCACGAGCTCCGCCGCCTCGCACGAGCGCATCGTGGTGCTCGAGGTCTTTGGGCGCTACGCAGGCTTCACGGCGCTGCTGCCGACGTTTGCCGGCGCCGCTCAGCGCTGCCTCATCCCCGAATACGAGTTCGACATCGAGCGCCTTGCCGAGCTGCTCGTGGCCGATCGCAACGCGCACCCCGACCGCCTCTCGGTCTGACTCGTGAGCGAAGGCGCCATGCCGGCGGGCGGCGAGATGATCTTCGAGGGCGGCGAGAAGGACCAGTACGGGCACGCCAAGCTCGGCGGTATCGGCCAGCGCGTGAGCGCCGGGATCAAGGAGCTGGCGCCGCGCTTCAACGGCGGCCGCAAGATCGACATGATCAGCATGAACCTGGGCTACCTGGTGCGCAGCGGGGCGCCCGACGCGGTGGACTGTATCGTGCCGACCGCCTACGGCAATCTCGCCGTGGACCTCATCCTGCGCGGCGAGACCGGCCGCATGGTCGCCCTCACCGACGGCAAGTACGGCTCGGTGCCCATCGGCGAGGTCGTGGCCACGAAAAAGGTCGTCGACGTGGCGCGCTGCTACGACACCGAGCGGTACCGCCCCAAGTACGACGGCCTCGAGGGCCTGCCGATGATGGTGCTCGGCGGCGCCGGCTGATGGCGGCCGCGAGACCGGTGGAGGGCCGCTGACATGATGCGCAAACGTGTCCTGCTCGTGCCGGACGGTATGGCCGACGAGCCGCAGGCGGTGCTCGGCGGCCGCACGCCGCTCGAAGCCGCCGATACGCCGTGCATGGACGGGCTGGCGCGCGGCGGTGTCGTGGGGCTCGTGCAGACCGTCCCCAAAGGCATGGCGGCCGGCAGCGACGTCGCCAACCTGGCCGTGCTGGGCTACGACCCGGCGGCCGTCTTCAGCGGGCGCAGCCCGCTCGAGGCCGCCAGCATCGGCGTCGAGCTCGGCGCCGACGACGTCTCGTATCGCTGCAACCTGGTGACCGTCGTGGACGGCGTCATGAAGGACCACACGGCGGGGAGCATCAGTGAGGACGATGCCCGCCGCTGCATCGCGGCCCTGCAGGCCGCGCTGGGCGGCGGGCCCTTCGAGTTTCACAGCGGTGTGAGCTATCGCAACCTCCTCGTGTGGCGCGGCGGCGCGCTCGTGCCCTGTACGCCGCCGCACGACATCCTCGACCGTCCGGTGGCCGGGTATCTGCCGGGCACGGCCGCGGGCCAGGCCGGCTCCGCGGCGGCTGAGACGCTCGTCGCGCTGCTGCGCCGTGCCGACGAGGTGCTCGCCGGCGTGCGTCCCTCCACGAACGCCTGGTTCTGGGGCGAAGGCAGGGCGCCGCGCATGCCGCACTTCAGCGATCTCTACGGGCTCAGCGGCGCCGTCGTCGGCGCCGTCGATCTGGTGCGTGGCATCGGCCGGCTGGCCGGCCTCGACGTGATCGACGTGCCGGGCGCCACCGGCGATCTCGACACCGACTACGGCGCCAAGGCGCGCGCCGCCGTCGCCGCGCTGGACGACCACGACCTGGTCTGGGTGCACGTCGAGGCGCCGGACGAGGCCGCCCACATGGGCGACCTGCGCGCCAAGGTGCGCGCCATCGAGCGCATCGATGCCGAGGTGCTGGCCCCTATCCTCTCGTCGCCGCCGCGGCCGGCCGCCATGGTGCTGCCCGACCACCACACGCACCTCTCCACGCGCACGCACGCCGATCCTCCCGTGCCGTTCGTCATCAGCGAGCCGCTCCCGGGTTCGGGCGGCGGCGGCGCGATGACCTTCGGCGAGACCGACGCCGCCGCCACCGGCCTGTTGGTGGCGAGCGGCGCCGAGCTCATGCGTCTGTTCCTCGAGGCCACAGGGTAGGAGCTCCGCGTCGCCCGCGGGTCTTGGAGGGCCGGCGGCGGGGAGCCGATCTCACAGCAACCAAGCACGAGAGCGAGACCATGACCACGTCGCCATCACGACCCGACCGCAGCTCCGCAGGCCAGGACAGATATGCCGGCGCCGCCGGAGAACCGGTGGTCACGACGACCGCCGAACGCTACGTGATGAGCGGCGGGCGTACTGCGCGCCTGGCGATCAAGGAAGGCGACCTCTTTCTGTATAGCGACGCCCTCGGCCAGGCGTCCGGCAGCGAGAACTCGGTGCTCGGCCTCTTCTACCACGACACCCGCTACCTGAGCCGGCACGAGCTCATGATCGCCGGCCGCCAGCCGGTGCTCCTCTCGTCCACGGCCGAGCGTGGCTACGCGGCCACCGTGGAGCTCACCAACCTCGAGGCGCGCACCTCGGACGGGCACACCTTGCCGCAGGCAAGCGTGCACGTGCGGCGCACGCGCTTTCTCGCCGACCGCCTGCACGAGCTGCTGCGCGTGCGCAACTTCCATCACCACGACGTGGAGCTGGTGCTCGACTTGTACTTCGCCGCGGACTTCGCCGACCTCTTCGAGGTGCGCGGACTGCGGCGTCGCAAGCGCGGGACGCGGCTGGCGCCGAAGGTCGAGGGGGACACGCTGGCGCTCGGCTATCTCGGTCTGGACGACGTGCTGCGCGAGACTGTCGTCCACTTCACCGACCCTCCTGAGTCGGTGAAGCAGGGCCGGGCGCGCTACCGTCTGCGGCTGGCGCCGGGCGAGCGCGCCGTTCTGCGTTACGACGTCAGCGTCGTCGCCCCGGACGCGCCCGCGCGGCGCGAGGGCGACTTCAACGCCAAGCTTGGCGCCCTGCGTCACGAGCACGAGCGCTGGGACTCGGGCGCCACCACCATCTTCACCGACAACGAAAAGGTCAATCAGGTGCTGCGCCGCGGCCAGGACGACCTGCGCATGCTGGCCGCCACCGTGAATGGCGAACGCATCGCGCTGTCCGGCCTCCCCTGGTTCGTGGCGCCTTTCGGGCGCGAGCTGCTGATGGTCGGCCTCGAGACGCAGCTCCTCGACCTGCGCTGGTTGCAGGCGTCCGTTGACTTCCTCGGTCGCGCCCAAGGCACCCACGACAGCGCCTTCAGAGAGGAGCAGCCCGGCAAGATCATGCACGAGCTGCGTCGCGGCGAGCTCGCCAACCTGCGCGCCATCCCGCACACCCCGTACTTCGGTTCGGTCGACGCGACGCCGCTGTGGCTGCTGGCCGTCGCCGACCTCACGATGTGGACCGGCGACCTGGACGGCTTCGACTTTCGCCGCGACACCGTGGATGCCGCGCTCGCCTGGCTGGACACGTGCGGCGATGTCGACGGCGATGGGTTCGTGGAGTACGAGCGCCGCTCGCGGGCCGGCCTGCGCAACCAGGGCTGGCGCGACGCCGGCGACGCCGTTCTTCACGCCGACGGCTCGCAGGCCGCGGGCCCCATCGCCCTGGCAGAGACGCAGGGCTACGTGTACTACGCCAAACGCCGCCTCGCCGCCCTCTACGGGCAGCTCGGCGACGTGCAGCTCGCGGAGCGTCTGGCGCAGGAGGCGGAGGAGCTCAAGCGGCGCTTCAACGAGCGCTTCTGGATGGAGGACGAGGGCTTCTTCGCGATGGCCCTCGACGGCAAGAAGCAGCAGGTGAAGTCGGTCTGCTCGACGATCGGTCATGCGCTGTGGTCGCGCATCGTCGCCGACGAGCACGTGGCCGCCGTGGTCAAGCGTCTCATGGCGCCCGACATGTTCACGGGCTGGGGCGTGCGCACGTTCAGCAAGGACATGAAGGGCTACAACCCCGTGAGCTTCTACAACGGCAGCGTCTGGCCCTACGACACCGCCATCATCGCCAACGGCATGAAGAAGCAGGGCTACGTGCAGGAGTCCAACCGTCTCGCCTGGGGCCTCGTCGAGGCCGCCGTGGCGCACGAGTACTCGCGTCTTCCCGAGATGTTCTGCGGTTTCACGCGGCAGTCGATCAACAAGCCCGTGTCGTTCCCCATGGC
>JAPLCL010000035.1 GCA_026392265.1 Actinomycetota bacterium | reverse complement strand
GACCTCATGAACCGGCTCATGACCGGCGGTCGCGACCGCCACTGGCGCGGCATCGCGGCGCGAGAAGCGGCGCCTACGCCGGGGGACCGCGTGCTCGACGCGTGCTGCGGCACCGGCGACCTGTCATTCACCCTTGCCGAGCAGTGCCCCGGCTGCAGGGTCGTGGGCCTCGATTTCACGGCGGCGATGCTCGCGCGGGCCCGCCAGAAGGCCGCGGCGCGAGAGCGCCGCGGCCTTCTCGTGCCGACCTTCGTGCACGGCGACCTCCTCGACCTGCCCTTTGCCGACGGCCAGTTCGCCGCGGTCACCGTCGGCTGGGGCGTGCGTAACGTGCCCGACGTCCCGCGCGCGTTCGCCGAGATGAAGCGCGTCACGCGCCCGGGCGGGCGCGTGGTCTGCCTCGAGTCGACCCAGGCGCCGGATGGCGCCGGCCGGCGCTTTCACCGCGTCTGGATGGGCCACGTCGTCCCTCTTCTGGGGCGCGTCGTCACCGGCGATGCCACTGCCTACGCCTACCTTCCTGCCTCTGTCGAGGCCTTCTCGCGGGCCGAAGCGCTTGCCGCGATCATGGCCACCGCGGGTCTCACGCGCGTGCGCTATCGGCGCTTCGGCTTCGGGGCCGTGGCCATCCACGTCGGCGAGGTGCCGGCCGGACCGGCGGCCGAGGCAGCACGGTGAGCGGCCGCCCGGCGCTCACCTGGCGCTCGGCGCTGCAGAAGCGCCGCTACTCCCGCGGCATGGAGCTGGTCGAGGAGCGGCTGACCGCGGTCGCCACCGCGTACCCCGGCGCGCTCGGCGAGGCCTGCCGCGCCACGCTCGCCGCCGGTGGCAAGCGCGTGCGCCCGCTGCTCACGCTGCTCTGTGCGCGTCGCGACGCAGCGCTCAGCGAGCCGGTGCTCCGCGGTGCCACGGCGATCGAGCTGCTGCACATGGCGACCCTGGTCCACGACGACGTGCTCGACCGCGCCGAGCTGCGTCGCGGCCGGCCTACCATCGCTCACGCCTACGGCGTCGAGACAGCCGTGTCGGCCGGCAACTACCTGCTCGCGCGCGCCTTTCAGGAGCTGGTCGGCGCCGGCGACCCAGCGGCCGTCGATGTGCTCAGTGCCACGGCCGTGGGCCTCTCCGAGGGAGAAGTCCTGCAGCGCGACGACGCCCATCGCGTAACGGTGACACAGGCGGAGTACGAGCTGAGATGCGAACGTAAGACGGCCGATCTGTTCGCGGCCGCCTGCCGGC
Source organism: Actinomycetota bacterium (assembly GCA_026392265.1). Taxonomy (GTDB): domain Bacteria; phylum Actinomycetota; class Thermoleophilia; order UBA2241; family UBA2241; genus CAIXSE01. The sequence continues at coordinate 887 of JAPLCL010000035.1, read as the reverse complement.
TCGGCGCCATGCTCTCTGGCGCCGCGGAGCAGGCGGCCGCGCTCTCCGAGTACGGCCGCCTCATAGGTCTCGCCTTCCAGGTGTTCGACGACATCCTCGACTGCAGCGGCGATGAGGCCAGCACCGGCAAGCGCCTCGGCGCCGACGTCCGCGACGGCACCGTCACGCTGCCGCTGATCTTCGCCCTCGAGGTCCATCCCGAGCTGGCGACCCTGCTCTCCAGCAAGGTCCAAAGCGCCGCCGACGTGGTGACCGTCCTGAGGACGGTCGCCGGGAGCGGCGCCCTGGCGCGTGCCCGCGGTGTCGCTTTGGGGTACATTGAGGGTGCCCGCAGGGTCCTCGCAGCCTGTCCGGACTTCGTCGAGCGTGACTTGCTCGTCGAGGTCGCGGCGCAGGTCGTGGACCGCTACAGCTGAAACGTCTGGAGTCGATCCCGTGAACCCCGATGACATCTCCGCTCTTGCTGCGCGCGCCGGCCTCGAGGGGATCTGGAACACCGTCGCCGCCGGTGGCCGCCTCGACGCCGCACAGGCCACTGCGCTGCTCGAGAGCAACGACATCCTCGCCCTGGGTGCCATGGCCGACTTCGCCCGCGCCCGCGCCGTGGGCGACGAGGTCTACTTCATCAGCAACCGCCACATCAACCACACCAACGTGTGCCGCAACCGCTGCCTGTTCTGCGCCTTCAGCCACGACGAGGGCGACGCCGACGCCTACACGCTCTCGATCGACGAGGTCGTGGACAAGGCTCGCGAGACCCTGGCCGTCGGCGGCATCACGGAGGTCCACATCGTCGGCGGCGAGCACCCCGACCTGCCGTTCGAGTATTACCTCGAGATGATGCGCGCCCTCAAGGAGCTGGCCCCCGACGTGCACATCCAGGCGTT
>JAPLCL010000015.1 GCA_026392265.1 Actinomycetota bacterium | reverse complement strand
GGGCATCCAGCTCGTCGACGGTCGCATGCCCGGGTTCTGCGCCATCGTCGGCTGCGCCAAGAGCAACGAGGTCGCCGTCAAGATCGTGCGCGAGCTGCAGAGCCGCGGCATCCTCATCTTCCTCAGCGGCAACGTCAACGGGCGCAGCATCATCCATCAGTTGCAGGAGGAGGGCATCCAGCTCGGCTACGACACCTTCACGGTGCCGTTCGGCCTGGACACCATCTCCGCCGTCTACGCACTCGGTTTCGCCGCCCGCTCGGCGCTGACGTTCGGCGGCATGGACGCCGGCCAGGCGCGCGACATCATGCTCTATAACAAGTACCGCGTCTTCGCCTGGGTGCTGGCCCTTGGCGAGGTCGATGACCTCAAGTACGCCACTGCCGCCGGCGCCATCAGCTACGGGTTCCCGGTGATCGCCGACACGCGCATCCCGCAGATCCTGCCGACCGGCGTGACCACCTATGAGCACGTCGTCAGCATGCCCTTTGACGAGATCCCCGGCGCCGACGACTTGGAGCGCACCGAGAAGCTGATCCAGCGCTGCATCGAGGTGCGCGGGGTCAAGGTCAAGATTGCCAAGGTGCCGATCCCCGTCTCGTACGGATCGGCCTTCGAGGGCGAGCGCATCCGCAAGGACATCATGTACGCCGAGTTCGGCGGCAAGCGCTCGCACGCCTTCGAGTTCCTGCGCATGAAGCCGGCCGACGAGGTCGAGGACGGCAAGATCGTCGTGCACGGCGCCGATCTGGACGGCATGAACGAGGGCGACGCCCTGCCGCTCGGCATGATCGTCGACGTCTCCGGGCGTAAGATGCAGACCGACTTCGAGCCCATCCTCGAGCGCCAGTTCCACTACTTCATCAACGGCGTCGAGGGCATCCAGCACAACGGCCAGCGCGACATCGCCTGGACGCGGGTGAGCAAGAACACCTTTGCCAAGGGCTTTCGCCTGGAGCACTTCGGCAAGGTGATCCACGCGCGCATCCACGAGGTGTTCGGCAACATCGTCGACAAGGTGCAGGTCACCCTGACCACCGACGCCGCCGAGGTCGACGAGCTCATCGAAGAGGCGCGGGCCGCGTACCGCGAGCGCAACGAGCGCATCGCCAATCTCACCGACGAGTCGGTCGACACCTTCTACTCGTGCCTGCTCTGCCAGAGCTTCGCCCCCAACCACGTCTGCGTGGTCAACCCGGAGCGCGTCGGCCTCTGCGGCGCGTACAACTGGCTGGACTGCAAGGCCTCCTTCGAGATCAACCCCACCGGCCCCAACCAGCCGGTACCCAAGGGCATAGTGATCGACGCCGTCAACGGCGAGTTCTCGGGCCCCAACGAGTACATCCACGCGCACTCCAACCAGACCGTCGACAAGGTGACCTTCTACTCCATCATGGAGTCGCCGATGACCTCGTGCGGCTGCTTCGAGTGCATCATGGTGCTCGTGCCCGAGGCCAACGGCTTCATGATCGTCAGCCGCGAAGACCCCAGCATGACGCCCTGCGGCATGACCTTCAGCACCCTGGCCGGCACGGCCGGCGGCGGCATGCAGACGCCGGGCATGATGGGCATGGGCAAGTACTACCTCACGAGCAAGAAGTTCATCCCCGCCGATGGCGGCATGAAGCGTGTCGTGTGGATGAGCTCCAACCTCAGGGAGAGCATGCGTCCCGCCCTCGAGGAAGTCTGCGTGCGCGAGGGCGTCCCCGACCTGCTCGACAAGATCGCCGACGAGACCGTGGCCACCAACGTTGAGGATCTCCTGCCCTTCCTGGAAGCCAAGGAGCACCCCGCGCTGACCATGGACCCGCTCTTCTGAATCCGCGAACGCCTGGAGGGCGCTGATGACTGCAGTAGAGATCCCCGTCGAGAAATGGTCGGGGACGGTGCGCGACGTCACGCTGGGCAGCAGCTACGGCGGCGGCACGCGCACCTCGACCGTGACCGTGGGCGGCGAGACGGCCCTGCCGTTCCTGGACTTTGAAGGAGCGCTGCCGCACCGGCCGGCGCTGGCCGTCGAGGTCGTCGATATGGAGCCGGCCGACTGGTCGCCGGAGCTTGTCGCCGTCTGGGGCGACGACCTGAAAGACCCGGCCAAATGGGCGGCGCGCGCCGTCGCGGAAGGCGCGGACCTCATCGCCCTCAAGCTGCGCAGCTGCCACCCGGACTTCGGCGACCGTAGCGCCACCGACGCGCGCGCCACGGTCGACAGGGTCCTGGCCGCGGTCGGCGTGCCGCTCATCGTCTATGGCCCCGGCACCGCCGACAAGGACAACGACGTGCTCGTGGCGGTCGCCGAAGCCACCAAGGGCGAGCAGCTCGCGCTCGGCCTCTGCGAGGAGAAGAACTACCGCACCATCGTAGCCGCGGCCCTCGGCAACGGGCATCTGGTGATCGCCCAGACGCCGATCGACGTGAACCTGGCCAAGCAGCTCAACATCCTCATCAGCGACATGCGTCTGCCGCTCGAGCGCGTGCTCATGGACCCCAACACCGGCGCCCTGGGCTACGGCCTCGAATACACCTACTCGGTGATGGAGCGTCTGCGCCTCGCCGCCCTCATGGGCGACGCCATGACGCAGCAGCCCATGATCTGCACGATCGGCGAGGAGGCCTGGCGCCAGAAGGAGGGCCGTGCCGCCACGGACGTGCCCGCGGCGTGGGGTGAGCTCGCGGAGCGCGGCGTCGCCTGGGAGGTCACCACGGCGATGACCCTGCTGGAGGCCGGCGCCGACATCCTCGTGCTGCGTCATCCAAGCTCCGTGGGCGTGCTGCGCGAAGCCCTGGACGACTTGATGAAGGGAGCCTGAGCGATGGCCCTCACCGGACTGCAGATCTACAAGCTCCTCCCCAAGACCAACTGCAAGGAGTGCGGCTTCCCCACCTGCCTGGCCTTCGCCATGAAGCTCGCGCAGAAGGGCACCGAGCTGGACAAGTGCCCGTACGTGGACGACGAGGCCAAGACGGCGCTCGACGCCGCCTCGGCGCCGCCCATCAAGCTCGTCGCGATCGGCGCCGGCGAACGCGCCTTCGAGATCGGCAACGAGGTCGTCCTCTATCGCCACGAGAAGACCTTCTACCACCAGCCCGGCCTCGTGGTGCGCGTCAGGAGCGACGACCCACAGCTTGCCGGGAAGGCCGCCGACGTGGCGAGCTACGAGGTGGAGCGCGTCGGCATGAAGCTGCGTCTCGACGGCCTCGCCGTGGAGCACAGCGGCGGTGACGCGGCCGCGTACGCCGCGGCCGTGGCCGCGGCCCGCGCGGCCGCCCCCGGCCTGCCGCTCGTTCTGATGAGCGGCGACGCGGCGGCCATCGACGCGGCCCTCAGCGGCGGCGCAGCCGCCGACAGGCCGCTCGTCCACGCCGCGACGTCCGCGAACTGGCAGGCCATGGCCGACGTGGCCAAGAAGCACGGCTGCCCCTTGGCCATCCGCACCGCGGCGGGCGACCTCGCCGGTCTCGTCGATCTCTCCGAGAGCGTGCGCGGCGCCGGCGTCGACGACCTTGTGCTCGACCCCGGGACGACCACGCTCGCCGGCGACCTGACCGCCTTCACGCAGTTGCGTCGCCTGGCCCTCAAGAAGGGCGCCCGGGCGCTGGGGTTCCCCATTGTCGCCGATTCCAGCGGCGCCGTGTGGCAGGCGGAGCTCGCGCGCGCCACGCAGGCCGTCGCCAAGTACGCCGGCGTCGTGATCATCGACCACCTTGAGCCGGCGGCGGTGTACTCACTTCTGACGCTGCGCCAGAACATCTACACCGACCCCCAGAAGCCCATCCAGGTGGAGCCGAAGCTCTACGAGGTCGGCGTGGCCGGCCCCGACAGCCCCGTGCTCATCACCACCAACTTCTCGCTCACGTACTTCTCTGTCTCGGGCGAGGTCGAGGGCGCCGGCGTTCCGGCGTGGCTGCTGGTCGCCGACAGCGACGGCCAGTCGGTGCTCACCGGCTGGGCGGCCGGTAAGTTCGACGCCGAGAAGATTGCCAAGACGGTCAGAGATTCGGGCATCGAGAGCCGCATCAACCACAAGAAGCTCGTGATCCCCGGGCACGTCGCCGGCCTCTCCGGCGAGGTCGAAGAGGAGCTGCCCGGCTGGCAGATCATGGTGGGCCCGCGCGACGCCGTGGACATCTCCAACTACCTCAAGAACGTCTGGGGTGCGTGACGCGGCGATGAGCGACGGGTCCGCCACGAAGGCCCGCACGGCCATGGCCGCGATCACCTTCACCCCGTCGGGGGAGACGATCGAGGTACCGGCCGGCACGAGCCTGCTCGACGCGGCCATCCTCTGCGAGCTCGACGTCGCGGCCCCGTGCGCCGGGCAGGGCCGCTGTGGCCGCTGCCGCGTGCGCGTGACGGCGGGCGAGGTCGAGCGACGCAGCAACGCCGGCCTGGAAACGGCCGAGATCCTCGACGGCTGGGCGGTAGCCTGTCAGACCTACGTCACCGGTGCCGTCGAGATCGAGGTGCCCGAGCGCCGCCGCGAGACGGTGCGGCCGCACGGCCACGCCGTCGCCGAGCCTGAGTCGCTGCCGCTCGGCTGCGACTGGCGGCAGAACCCTGCCGTGCGCACCTTCGAGCTCGACATCGAGCCGCCCTCGCTGGGCGACAACACCAGCGACTTCGACCGCCTGCGGCGGGCGCTGGCCCAGCAGCACGGAGTCGAAGAGGTACGCTCCGAACTGCCCATGCTCCGCCGCCTCGGCAAGGACCTGCGCATGGCCAACTGGAAGGTCAGCGTGACCCTCGAGATGCGCGACTGGGTCTACGGCACGTACCTGCCGCCGCGCCTGATCCGCATCTACCCCGCGGCCTTCAACCACGCGAGCATGGGGGTCGCCATCGACCTCGGTACCACGTCGGTGGTGGCCTACCTGCTCGACTTCGCCACGGGAAGGGTGGTCGACTCGGCGAGTGCGTACAACAAACAGATCGCCTGCGGCGAGGACGTCATCAGCCGCATCATCTACGCGAAGCGCAGGCGTGGGCTCGAACGGCTGCAGAACCTCGCCGTGGAGACTATCAACGACCTGCTCGACGAGTTGCAGAAGCGCAACGGCATCGAGCTTTACGAGATCCACGAGGTGACGGTGGCCGGCAACACGACGATGACGCACCTGCTGCTCGGCCTCGACCCGCAGTACCTGCGCGCCGAGCCGTACATCCCCACGCTCTCGGCGTCGCCCAAGCTCGAGGCTCGCGAGCTCGGCCTGAGTGCCAACATGCTGGCGCGCGTACACATCATGCCGTCGGTGGGCAGCTACGTGGGCGGCGACATCACGGCCGGAGTCATCTCCTCGGGGATGTTCGCCACCGATAAGCTGACGCTCTTCATCGATATCGGCACCAATGGGGAGATGGTGCTCGGTAACAAGGACTGGCTGCTCGCCTGCGCCTGCTCCGCAGGCCCCGCCTTCGAAGGCGGTGGCGTGGCGTACGGCATGCGCGCCTCTTCCGGCGCGATCGAGGACGTCTTCATCTCCGACGACACCTGGGAGCCCACGTTCCGCACCGTCGGCGACGCGCCGGCCGTGGGGATCTGCGGCAGCGGCCTCATCGACCTCCTCGGCGAGCTCTTTGTCACCGGCCTTCTCGACAAGTCTGGTCACCTGGACCTCGAGGCGCCGACCGCCCGCGTACGCGTGCGCGACGGCGTACCCGAGTACGTCGTGTGCCGCGCCGGCGAAGGCGGCGCCGACCACGACATCGCCCTGACCGAGTCGGACATCAGCAGTCTGATCCGCGCCAAGGCGGCGATCTACGCCGGTTTCGAGGTGCTGTGCCGCAGCGTCGGGGTCGACCTCGCCGACGTGGAGGAGATCCTCATCGGCGGCGCCTTCGGCCAGTACATCAATATCGAGAAGGCGATCCGCATCGGCCTGCTACCCGACCAGCCGGTGGAGCGCTTCAAGTTCCTCGGCAACACCAGCGCCCAGGGCGCCTACGCGGCACTCTTGTGCGTGAACATCCGCCACGAAGTCCTCGATGTAGCCGCCAAGATGACCTACCTCGAACTGAGCGCCGACAACAGTTTCATGGACGAGTACACGTCGGCGCTCTTCCTGCCGCACACCGACCTCACCGGCTTCCCGAGCGTCGTGGCGGCGCTCCAGAAGCGCGGCGACGGCGCGGACGCCCGGCAGCCGATCACATGATACGGAGGCCCATACGATGACCACCACCATCGCCATCGCCGGCAAGGGTGGCACCGGCAAGACCACGCTCGCCGGTCTGCTCATCCGCCGCTTGGCGGAGGGCCAGACCGGCCCCATCCTGGCCATCGACGCCGACCCGGCCAGCAACCTCAACACCGTGCTCGGCCTGCCGCTCGAGAAGACGGTCGGTGACGTCCGCGAGGAGACCAGCGAAAAGGCCCGCGCCAACCTCCTCGAGGCGGGGATCGCCAAGCGTGACCTGCTCGACTACGAGATCAACTCGAGCGTCGTCGAGGGCGTCGGCGTCGACCTGCTCGCCATGGGCCGGCCCGAGGGGCCCGGTTGCTACTGCGCCGCCAACAACATGTTGCGCGCCATCATCGACACCATCGCCGACAGCTATCCGTGGGTGGTCATCGACAACGAGGCGGGCCTCGAGCACCTCTCGCGACGCACCACGCGAGACGTGGAGGTGCTGCTCATCGTCAGCGACGCTACAGTGCGGGGCATCACCACGGCGGGGCGCATCGCCGCCCTACTCAAAGAACTGAACACCAAGGTCGGCAAGCACTACCTCATCGTGAACCGCGCCGCCGAGGGCCTCACCCCGGAGCTTCGCGCGGCCATCGACGAGCACGGCCTGGACCTTCTGGCCGTGCTGCCCGACGATCCGCTGGTCGCGGCGTTCGACGCCGCCGGCCGGCCGCTCCTCCAGCTTCCCGACGACAGCCGCCTGAAGGTCGCCATGGCTCCCGTCGTCGATACGGTGCTGGACCAGGCCCAAGGGAAGGAGGTCACCGGTGCTCATCATCGGTGAGAACATCCACATCATCGCGCCGCCGGTGAAGGCGGCCATCGAGGCCCGTGACGCGAAGACCATCCAGGCCATGGCCTTGCGGCAGGTAGAGGCCGGCGCCGGCATCATCGACCTCAACATCGGCCCGCAAAAGAAGCGGGGACACGAGGTGATGCCGTGGATCGTCGAGGCGGTACAAGAAGTCACCGACACACCGCTCTCGCTCGACACCACCAACTTCGCGGCGATGGAGGCGGGGCTTAAGGTCTGCAAGAAGCCGGCCATGCTCAACTCCGCCTCCGCCGACCCCGCCCGCCTGGACAGCGTGATGCAGCTGGCGGCCAAGTACGGCGCCCGCGTCATCGCGCTCACCATGGGCGTCGACGGCATCCCGACGACCGCCGACGGCCGCGCCGGCATCGCCATGGAGGCCCTACTCCCGGCGGCCGCGGCCGCCGGCCTCCCGGTGCAGGACATCTTCCTGGATCCGCTCGTACTCGCCGTGAACTGCAACCAGGACGTCGCGCTGGAGTCGGTCGAGGCCATCCGCATGTTCAAGATGATGGCCGACCCGCCGCCCACCACGGTCGTCGGGCTCTCCAACATCTCCAACGGCGCACCGCCCGAGAACCGCCCTCTGATCAACCGCACCATGCTGGTCATGGTCATGGGCGCGGGCCTCGACAGCGCCATCGCCGACCCCACCGACGAGGCGCAGAACGAGTTCATCCGCATCGTCGAGCAGCGCGACGAGAGCACGCCGATGAGCACATTGGTGGTGGCGCTGTACGACGCCGTCGCCGCGATGGAGGAGCTGGACGCGGCGGCAGTCGACACGAGCGACCCCGAGCAGGTCGACTTCTACAAGACCTACCGGATGCTCTGCAACGAGGTCATCTACGCCGACTCGTACCTGCGCATCTGACGGGCGCGAAGCGGCGTGAAGACGGCAAGGGGCGCCGGGCCTTGCGGCCCGGCGCCCCTTGCGACGTACGCAACTCGTGTAGCGCTCAGGCCTCCGCGGCGGCGTCCGCGGCATCCGCGGCGTCCGCGACGTCGGCGACGATGTCATCGGCCGGCGGCGTATAGCTGCTCCACGGATCGGTCTTGTCGCCACCCCAGCCACCGTCGCCCTTCAGCTTCTTCCAGGCGAAGTAGGCGCCGACACCCGACAGGACAATCAGTGGGGGGAACAGAAGCTTATTCATCCGAGACCCTCCTCCAGCTCGCTTCGTGCATCATACCCCCTGCAAAAGCGATCAGGCCTCCGCGGCGGCGTCCGCGACGTCCGCGACGTCAGCGACGATGTCGTCGGCCGGCGGCGTATAGCTGCTCCACGGATCGGTCTTGTCGCCACCCCAGCCGCAGCAGCCGCCGTCGCCCTTCAGCATCTTCCAGGCGAAGTAGGCGCCGACGCCTGCAAGGACGATCAGCACAAGGAACGCGATCTTCTTCATCCGATACCCTCCTCCGGTTCGCTGTGAGCATCTTACCCTGAGTAGACACCTTTATGCCCGCGGAGATACCTGCCTGCCCGCAGACCCGGCAAGCTGGCGACTTCCCCGGCCTTCCCATAGGCTCATGGGCCATGTGGGTCACGACGCACGTCCTTGCCGGTCTCGCCATCGCCGCCGCCCTCGGCGGCCCGTGGTGGCTCGTCCTCGTGGCGGTGATCGTCGCCCACGTGCTCATGGACCTGATCCCGCACTGGGACTACACGCGCACGCGCCACCCGGTGATCTACGGCTGCTGCGACTTCCTCGCCGGGCTCACGCTCTGGCTGCTCGCCTGGCTCGCCCTGGGGATGCCGTTCTGGCTGGCGTTCATGGGCCCCCTGAGCGGGGCGCCCGACTGGGACATCCTCATCGCGGAGCTGCGCAGGCGCCCCGACGCGCACTGGTTTCCGAGCCACTGGAAGAGCTTTCCGCACGGGCGCTCCGGCCGGCTTTGGGGCATCGGCGTCCAAGTGGTGTTCATGGCGGCGAGCGTCGCTGTCGTCCTCGCCGCCCGGCCGTACTGACCTTTCCAGGTCGTTCGACTGACTGTTTTCCCGTTCCGCTCGGGGGTAGGCTTGATGATGTCCAAGGGAGCCACTCGCCGCGGGGGCGGCGGGATAGGGGGAGCGTCATGAGATCACCAGAGCGCGGCGCACGCACGAGCGCCGGCCGGCTACGCATGGCCGTCTTCGGCCTGTCGCTGGTGTCGCTGGGGCTGCTCGTCGCAGCCACACCTGCCTTTGCCGCCGGTGGCTACGGCCCCGGTCCGAGAGCTCGCGGGGCCGCGCCGATCTCGAAGTCGAGCGCCAAGTACGCCGTGTTCGCCGCCAACGACCTCGGCATGCACTGCTTCCAGCGCAGCTACGCCGGCTTCATGATCCTGCCGCCGGCCAACAACATGAAGGTGCAGGTGTTCCGCCGTGGCAGCGAGGGCGCCAGCCCGGTGACGAGCGGCATCTCGGTCGAGTACGCCGTCAACGGCAACACGTACTCGGCGGGGAAGACCGACTTCTGGACCTATGCCGCAAGCTATGGCTTCCCCGGTCTCAAGCCCAACGTGGGGATCACCGGCAACAAGCTCACCGGTACGATGAAATACTCGGCCGCGGACAAGTGGTGGATCGCCACCGCCATCCCCGTGACCCCATACGACGACCAGCTGGTCTTCAACCCGTTGCAGACCGTCAGGATCACCGTGCGCAGTACGAGCACCGGCAAGGTCCTCGCGACGCAGCCCAAGGTCGTCATCCCAGTATCGGACGAGCAGCGCTGCGACTACTGCCATGGCCCCGTGAACACCGCTGAGAACATCTTGCAGGCGCACGACGCCCGCAGCGGCACGCACCTGTACGGCGACCTGCTCACAGGCGTGCGCCACGCCTGCAGCGAGTGCCACAAGGACAACGCCCTCGGCGCCCCGGGAGTCGCCGGTGTGCCCTCGTTCTCCCAGGCCATCCACGGCTTCCACGCCGACAAGATGACCATGACCAGCGTGAGCCCGAGTTGTTACACCTGCCACCCGGGCGCGGTCACGAAGTGCCTGCGCGGGCGCATGGCGGCGGCAGGCTTCACCTGCACCGACGCCAGGTGCCACGGAGGCATGGCCAGAGTGTCTGACAGCCAGGGCCCGCCGACCAATCGCGAGGCGTGGCTGCAGGAGCCCACCTGCGGCGGCTGCCACGGTGCCAAGTACGCGGAGAACCCGGGGAAGCTCTACCGCAACTCGTATCTGGCCAACGGGCCCGAGGGCATGAACGGCAACAAGATCATGTGCGAGTCGTGCCACAACAGCCCTCACGCCGAGTGGGCATCGACGATGGCCGTCGACAACGCCGAGCCGCTGAACCTGCAGGGTCTGGCGACCTACATCAAGACCTGCAAGGTCTGCCACGGCGGCGAGACCGGCAGCATCCACGGCGGCGGCGGGGGCGGCTGAGCCGCCGTAAAGAGGAGCGCGCCATGAGTCCGCTCGACGTGGTCAAACAGCTGAAGCCGTTGTACGCGCCCTCGGCCAAGCACCCCTCGATCGTCGAGGTGCCCGAGCTCGCCTTCCTCATGATCGACGGGCGCGGCGACCCGAACAGCTCCGCGGCCTATCAAGACGCTCTCGGCGCGCTGTACGGGGTCGCCTACACGCTGAAGTTCGCTCTGAAAAAGGCTGATCCAGAGCGCGATTTCAAGGTCGCGCCGCTCGAGGGCCTGTGGTGGACCGACGCAGAGCGGCCGAGCATGGCCGCTTTGGATTCAGACAGAGACTCGTGGAACTGGACGATGATGATCGCCGTGCCGGACGCGGTGACGGCCGCCGAGGTCGCCGCCGCCGCGGAAGCGGCGGCGCGGCGGCGGCCGCTGCCCGCGGCCGGCCGCATCCGGCTCGAGCGCTTCGCCGAAGGCCTCGCCGCGCAGATCATGTACGTCGGGCCCTACGCCGACGAAGCGCCGACGATCGCAGCCCTGCATGCGTTTGTCGAGGAGCAGGGGTACGAACTTCGCGGCCGGCATCACGAGATCTACCTCGGCGACCCGCGGCGCACCGCGCCCGAACGGCTCAAGACGGTCATCCGGCACCCGGTCATGCCCGTCTGAGCGCCCGCCCGGCTACTGCAGGACCTCCAAAGCGACGCGCTCCGCGAACAGCGCCTGAAAGGCGAGGTCGCGCACGAGGATACGCTCGTCGACGTTGTGGTAGCGCGACGTCACGTCGTCGTAGCTCTCGACGATGTGCGGGGCGAAGTTGTACGCCACGATCCCGGGATAGGCGGCGCGGAACCAATTGGAGTCGGTGAAGCCGACGGAGTGGCTGTTGGCGAGCTCGGCGTCCGGCACGTAGCGCTGCAGGACGGTGCGGATAGCGTCCGAGAGCGGCGTGGGATACGGCGACGCGTTGCCGCGGATCACGCCGATCCACTCCAGGTCCCACTCCGCCTCGACGCCGGCCAGAGCGGCACGCACCTCGGCCTCGACCTCGTCCTCGTCGTGGCCTGCCAGCATGCGGCAGTCCACGCTGAGCTCGACCCTGGTGGGGTACACGTTCACGGCGACGCTGTTGGACTGCACGATGGTCGGCGAGAAGGCGAAGCCATACAGCGGCTCGATCATGTCGGCGAGCCTGGGGTCGCAGGCGGCGAGGTCGGCGAGCGCGCCGCGCGCCGCGGCGGGGTCGCGCAGGCGGGCGCGCAGGTCGCGGTCGCTCACCAGCAGCTCGACGAGCTCGCGAGACGACTCGTCGACGACCACCGGCAGCTCGTGGGCGACCAGAGCCTCGACGACGCGCGCCGCGGCGAGCACGGCGTTGCCGTGGCGCAGCGGCACCGAGGCGTGCCCGGCTTCTCCGTGCACGACGAGGCGGAACTGCGCCGTGCCCTTTTCGCCGCTCTCGACCAGATAGATGCGCCCGGCGGCGTGCTCGAGAAAGTGGCCGCCGCCCTCGTTGATCACGTAGTCACAGCGCATCAAGTCGGGGCGGTGCTCCACGAGCCAGCGGGCGCCGCCCACGGTGCCCTCTTCTTCGTCGGCGGTGCAGGCATACGTCACCGAGCCGGCGAACGGCGCCCCGGCGGCGGCCAGGCGCTTCACCGCCACGGCGTGGGCGGCGACGAGGTTCTTGACGTCCACAGCGCCGCGACCCCACACGTAGCCGTCCTTGATGAGGCCGGAGAAGGGCGGCACCTGCCAATCTGCGGCGTTGGCCGGCACCACGTCCTCGTGAGCCAGCAGCAGCAGTGAGGGCCCCGGCCGCTGCCCCTCGAGGCGCAGCACGAAGCTGCGCCGGTCGGCCGGCTCACCGACGATCTCGCCCTGCAGGCCGGCCTCGCGGAACCAGCGGTCCATGAGCTCGGCCACGGCGGTCTCGTTGCCCGGCGGGTTGCTGGTGTCGATCTGGATGAGCCGGCTGAGCAGCTCGCTCGTCTCCCGCTCGACCGCGGCCACGACTGCTGGATCAAGACCGGCGATGTCCACGCGCGTCTCCCCTGTTCGCCCACACTACCGCTGGGATGTCCCGGCCAATGATAGCCGACGACAAGGGCGGCGGGCGGCGGTTCCGGAGCCCGCCCTCATGCGGTACACTACGTGACTGCGGCGCCCACGGCGCCCGCCCTGCGCGGAGAAGTGGCCGAGTGGCTGAAGGCAACCGCCTGCTAAGCGGTTAAGGGGTTTATCACTCCTTCCCGGGTTCGAATCCCGGCTTCTCCGCCAGCTTCTCCCACTCCGGGTTCTCCAACGCCCCCGTTTTCGGGTATACTTCTTCCTCGTTGCGCACGTAGCTCAGTTGGATTAGAGCGTCGGTCTACGGAACCGAAGGCCGCAGGTTCGAGTCCTGCCGTGCGCGCCACTCTCCCTCCGTCAAGCTTCCGTGCCTCACGACGCGTCCGCGTCGGCTCTGTCTTCCCCAGCCGTCACGTCAGCCTCCTGACCGGCAGGCATCCCGAGGCGTGCCTCTATCGCGGCCAGACGCTCCGCCAGGCCGTCGAGCGCCTCGAACAGGTCTCTCTCTTCAGGCTGGTCGCGCTTCTGCATGAGGAACGACGCCAGGGTGGCCGTGATCCAGCTGAAGAGGCTGATGCCGATGAGCATCAGCACGATGCCGGCGATACGGCCCTGCGGCGTCGTGGGCACGACGTCGCCGTACCCGACGGTCATCACGGTGGCCATCGAGTACCACAGGGCGTCGTTCCAGCTGTGGATCTCCGTGCCCCGGTGGATCGCCTCGAAGCGCCAGATCCACAGCGACAGGAAGAAGGTGAGCAGAGCCGCGAGGGGGATCACCCATCGGTAGGCCTCGAGCACGAAGACGCGCCTTGAGCCGCCGACGAAGCGGGCCGCCTGGACGCCCACACGCAGGAAACGGAACATCTGCGCCAGGATGCGTTCGACCAGATTGAAGGCGATCAGGCCGCTGGTCAGCACAAAGAGCACGGGGCCAGTGAGGACGATGAGCAGATCGAGCAGGGACAGAGGCCGGCGCGCGTACGCCCGGCGGTCCGGCGCCAGGAAGAACACGCGCCACACGTAGTCGACGAAGAAGACGCTCCAGAAGGCGGCATCGATGGTGCCGTAGATGGGGCCGATCTGCTCGCCGGGCAGCAGTTCGACGAACACCAGGCCCACATAGAGGAGCGAGACGATGAAGAGGAACAGGTCGTAGCGGCGTTCGTGCGCCGCGAGCGCCTCCCACGACCTCTTCGGCTTCTGCATGAGACTCCCCGGCAGGACGCCTGACGCACGCCATCCTATCGCACGAGACGCCGCGACCGGCGGCGCGCGGAGGACCGATCAAGGGCTCGGGATGAAGCCGCCCCGGCTCTGGACTACCATGGTGGCGCTTCGTTGTCATGCAAAGGACCTGTGTGAGACGCACGAACAGCCTCCGCGCAGCCGCGGCCACGACGGTGGCGGCAGCTCTTGTCGCCGGCCTCGCGGCGTGTGGCGGCGCCCAGGTAGTGACGCAGCAGACGAGCCTGGCGCCGATCCATATCGGCGCCATCTACAACCTCACAGGCTCGCAAGCGCCGCTGGACGGCCCGTCGCTCGACGGCGCGCGCCTGGCCATCGACCGGATCAACGCCGCCGGCGGCCTGCTCGGCCGCCGCGTGGAGTTGCTGGAGCGCGACGGCCAGACCGATCCCGCCGTCGACCGCTACGACGCGGAGAACCTGGCCGCCCTCAAGGTGGCGGCGATCGTCGGCCTCAGCGACACCGACCAGGTGCTGGCGGCTGCGCCGGTTGCAGCGCGCGCCGGGATCCCCTTCGTCACCAGTGGCGCCACCTCTCCCCTGCTGCCGACGCAAGTGCCCGACTGGCTCTTTCTGGCCTGCTTCGGCGACAACGTGCAGGCGGCGGCCGGCGCCGAGTACGCCGCCGACTGGCTCGGGGCGCGCACGGCCGCCATCCTCTTCGATAAGGACATGGACTACACGCGTCTGCTGCAGCGCTACTTCGGGCAGAGCTTCGCCGCGCAGGGCGGCACGGTCGTCCTTCGCGCCGGTTTCCACAGCGGCGAGCTCGACATCGCCAAGCTGCTGGCTGCGCCCGGCGGCCAGGGCAGCGGCGCCGGTGACGACAGAAGCAGCACGCCGCTGAAGGCCCAGCTCCTCTTCGTCGCCGCAGGCCCCGACGACGCCGCGACGCTGGTGCGCAAGTTGCGCGCGGGCGGCTACCGCCAGCCCATCATGGGCGGCGACAGCTACGACAACGCGAAGCTCATCGCGGCGGCCCGGGAGACCGGCGGCGGCGTGTACTTCACCACCCACGCCGCCTTCGGACTGACGCACAGCACCCTCGCCATGCGCAAGTTCACCGCCTGGTACCTCTCGGCCTACGGCCGGCCTCCGGAGAACGCCTTCGCCGGCCTCGGCTTCGACGCCGTCAACCTGGTCGCCGAGGCGATCGAGAGAGCGCAGTCCGCGGATCCCGGCAAGGTGCGCGATGCGCTCCTGGAGACGCGCGGCTTCGAGGGGGTCACCGGCACTCTCAGCTACACGGGCGCAAGCCTCGTCCCACGCAAGGCGGTCACGGTGATCGAGGTGGGCCGCCGGGCCGAGCTGACTGCGCAGATCACTCCGGACTTCGTGCCGGCCCCCTGATCCGGCCGCAACGGGGCCCTTCGGGCTCGCCGGCCGCTCAATAGCGCTTCGCCGATTAGTCTCGTCCACCGCCGAAGATGGCCAGGAAGTAGAGCAGCTGAGCCACGGAGGCCAGGGCGCCGGCGACGTAGGTCATGGCGGCGGCCGTGAGCGTCTGGCGCACCCCGGCCGCCTCCGCGTCGTTCACCAGCCGCAGGTCCTTGAGCTGCGCGGCGGCGCGGCGCGAGGCGTTGAGCTCCACCGGCAGCGTCACGAGCTGGAACACCACGGCGAAGCCGAAGACGACCAGAGCCACCGTGATCAGCCCGGTGAACTGAAGGATGACGCCGGCGATGAGCAGGAAGAACCAGGCCTGCGAGCCGAACGCGGCCAGCGGCCAGACGGCTGAACGCAGGGTCATGGGCACATAAGCCTTCGCATGCTGGATGGCGTGCCCCACCTCATGGGCGGCGACGGCCGTCGCCGCCACGGAGCGGCCGGAGAACACGGCTTCACTGAGGAACACCCCGCGCGACTTAGGGTCGTAGTGATCGCTGAGAGGCCCGGCCTTCGAAGGCTGGACCGGGACGTTCTGCAGACCGTTGCGGTCGAGGATCTCGCGGGCCACATCTGCCCCGCTCTTGCCGCTGGCCACCGCCTTCTGGCTGTTAACGGCGAAGGTCCTGCGCAGCCAGCCCTGGACGGCCAGCCCAAGGATCAGCGGCACGATGAAGCACACGATGTACAGGTTGAACGAAGTCATGGCGAAGACTCACCTCGTCTGTATTGCGGTGGCGGGGCGACGGCGTGGCGCGAAGTACTATACCCGCCAGGCTTTGTTCCGTTTCCCTCCGGTTTCGGGCATGATGCCGGCATGGGCGAACTGCACTTCCCCCGGCACGAGTACTACATGCGCCTGGCACTGCGCGAGGCGGAGCGCGCCGCCAGGCACGGCGACGTGCCCGTGGGCGCCGTCGTCGTGCTCGACGGCGAGGTCATCGCCGCCGGGGGCAACGAGCGCGAGCTCCGCAAGAGCCCGCTCGCGCACGCCGAGATGATCGCCATCGAGGAGGCCGCCAGACGCATGAACAGCTGGCGGCTGCTCAACACCGTGCTCTACGTCACCATGGAGCCCTGCCCCATGTGCGCCGGCGCCATCGTGCAGGCGCGCATCCCGCATCTCGTCTACGGCGCCCCCGACGAAAAGGCCGGCGCCGCCGGCACGCTGTTCAACGTCTGCCAGGACGAGCGCCTCAACCACTGCCTCGAGATCACCAGCGGCGTGCTGGCCGATGAGTCGGTGGCGCTGCTGCGCGAGTTCTTCCAGACGAGACGCTGACCGCGGCGCCCGAAAAGGAGATCGCATGAATGCGGATGCGCTACGCCAGACCGTCGCCGGCCTCATGCCGGGCCTGCGCGCCGACCTCGAACGCCTCGTGCGCCTGCCCTCGGTGTCCTTCGAGGGCTTTCCCGAGGAGCCGCTGAAGCTGGCCGGCAGCGCCGTGGCGGAGCTGCTGCAGAAGGCTGGCCTGCCCGAAGTCCGGATGATCGACATTGCGCGCGCGCCGCAGGCGGTGTTCGCGGCGCGGCCGGCGCAGCCGGGCGCGCCCACCGTCTTGCTCTACGCGCACTACGACGTGCAGCCGGCGGGCGCCGCCTCGGCTTGGGCGATCCCGCCTTTCGCGCCGACCGAACGCGCCGGCCGTCTGTACGGCCGCGGCGCCGCCGACGACAAGTCGGGCATCATCATGCACGCCGGTGCGCTCCTCGCCCTGGGCGCCGACTGCCCCGTGGGCGTCAAGGTCCTCATCGAAGGCCAGGAGGAGAACGGCCAGGGCGGTATCGAGGCGTTCGTCAAGGCCAACGCCGAGCTGCTGAAAGCCGACGTCATCGTCGTCTCGGACCTCGGCAACTACAGCCTCGGCGTGCCGACCCTCACGACATCCCTACGCGGCATGGCCGCTCTTGACGTGGAGATCGGGACCTTGGAAGGCGCCGTGCACAGCGGCATGTTCGGCGGCCCGGCGCCCGACGCCCTGATCGCGCTGATGCGCATGGTCGCGACACTGCACGACCCCGACGGCACGGTGGCCGTCAAGGGGCTCGACGTGGTCGACCACGTCGGCGCACCCTACGACGAGGCCGCCTACCGCAACGACGCCGGCATGCTGCCGGGCGTGCATCTCATCGGCGCCGGCAGCATCGCCGACCGCCTCTACGGGCGGCCGTCGATCAACGTCATCGGCATCGACGCCCCCGTGGTGGAGGGCGCCGCCAGCGCGCTGATCCCCAAGGCTCGGGCGCGCGTGAGTGTGCGCCTGGCGCCGAATCAGGACCCGGCTGAGGCGCAGGGCGCCGTCGCGAAGCATCTCGAGGCCGCCGCCCCGTGGCACGTGAAGGTCAAGATCACACCCGGCGGAGTCGGTCAGGGATTCCTCGCAAGGACCGACGGGCCGGCCTACGCCGCCGCCACCGGCGCCCTGGCGGCGGCCTTCAAGAAGGAGGTCGTGCACTACGGCGAGGGCGGCTCGATCCCGCTGGTGGCCGCCTTCCTCGAGGCACAGCCGGCCGCCGAGATGATCCTCTGGGGCTGCGAGGAGCCGCAGTGCAAGATCCACGCGCCCAACGAGAGCGTCGACCTCGCCGAGGTCGAGCGCATGACGCTCGCCGAAGCGCTCTTCATCGCGGAGCTGGCCGGAGCCGAGTGACTCGGGCAGGCAGCGGGTAGCCGGTGGCTGCGCCGCCCGGCCCGCCGCCGACGGCTCCTGCGCCGCCCCCGTTTCGACCCTCGCGCTCCTCTGACGTATACTGTTCGTCCGCTCTCAGGGAGCGCGCCGTCGGGCACCGCGGAGAGGTGTCCGAGTTGGCTTAAGGAGCGCGACTGGAAATCGCGTGGGCGGGGTTACCTGCCTCGAGGGTTCGAATCCCTCCCTCTCCGCCATTTCCCTCCACCCCGAGGGTAAGGCGGACCCGGCGGCACCGCGCCACACCCTGGACGAGCCTCGCGGAGAGGTGGCAGAGCGGTTGAATGCGGCGGTCTCGAAAACCGTTAGTCCGGCTAACCGGGCTCGGGGGTTCGAATCCCCCCCTCTCCGCCACACGCAGATCTTCTCTCAACCACTCGCGCCCGCGCCGCCTCCGCGCTCGTAGCGCCATGGTGCACCGGCCCTTCAGATAGGGACAGACGCCCATCGAGTGTGGGAACTTCCGCGCCGATACCGCTTCCGAGAGCCCCATGGCGCGGCGCGCGGAACGCGTGGCCCGGCGCCATGAGACCCGACCTGGAGGCATCATGAAGAGAGCAGTGTTCGTCGTTCTGATCGTGTGCCTCTCGCTGGCCCTCTTGACAGGGGTCGCCGCCGGCGGCGGAACGCAGCCGACCGCGAAGTTCCCGGCCGGGGCGAAGTTGACGGTGAAGTCCGTGCCGCCCTTCTTCTGGACGTTCTCGTGGCCGGCCGCGAGCGGGACGTTTGACGCCTATCGCCTCGATCTCGTCAAGACCAACAAACCCGCGGCGACGTACAGCTTCAACGCCGGCACGGCCCTGCGCTTCACCGTCGAGACCGTCTCCGGCGAGGGCTACCCGTACTGCAAGGCCGGCACGTACACCGCCTCGGTCAGCGTTCTCTCCAAGGGCGTTGTCTGCGACACCCTGGCCTTCAAGGGGGCGCTGACGCTGAAGTAGCGGCGGCGCGTTCCCCTGCGCGGATCAGGTGATGGGCGGCGAGGGGGCAGTGAGCCGCGCCATCTCGACGCCGCGGGTCTTCACGACGGCCTCAGTCCCAGCCCGGCGGCAGCCTGTCGGTATGGCGGTAGACGATACTGCGATGAGCAACGCGCACGACGCAGATGACGACGTGATCCTCGTGAATCGCGTAGATGATGCGGTAGTCACCCGCCTTCGCCCGGTACAGATGGTCAGCGCCGACGACGCGGCGCACGCCCGGCCGACGCGGATTGACCGCGAGGCGCTCAAGTAGACGGCCGACGCCAACACGCGCCGGCAGCGTCAAACGCCGCAGTTCGCGCTCGGCCGCGTCGGTGAAGTCGACGACGTAGGCCAAGCGCGCACTCTACAGACCCAACTCGGCCTTGATCTCACTCCACGCCCGGGTCTTCTGAAGTTCGCCTGCTACGAGAGCACGCTTGTACTCCGCGGCGTCGTGCTGATCTTCGACGAACTGGGCAATGAACATGTCCTCGATGGGGACGACCGCCGCGAGGGGCTTGCCGTGACGCTTGATCACGAAGCGATCGCCGCCGTAGGCGCAGCGGCCGACGATCTCGGAAAGCCTTTCTCTGAGTTCGCGCGTGGTCACGGTGTCGGCGTCTCCAAAGTCGTTGTTGGCGATGCGGACTTCGAGGTCGTCGGGCATGGCGTCATCTCCAGGCGATTTGTGTACACAGATGAATCTCTTTTCACATCGTACACACCAGGGTAGTGCGCCGCCAGTCCTCTTGCCGGATCAGTCTGCGCGACGTACTGCGCACTCACAAGGGTGACGAAGGCCAGACAGGATGACGTTGGCTGTCGCTTGCGGATGACGTTTGCACGCAGAACCGCGGCCTGCCGATACAATGCTGCCGACCCGGTCGCCGGCCGGGTCTCACCGCGGTGAAAGGGGCACACCGGAGATGGAAGATCTGGGCGGCGCGTACGGTTTGGACCCGGAGTCCGTTGGTCTGCGACGCCCGGCGCGGAGAAGGCAGTCGGCCCGGCGCAGAGGTGCGTGTCGGCCTGTGGCCGCCATGACATTCGCACGATCGGTGCCGACGACTCTGGTGCTCATAGCCTGCGCCAGCCTCGCCCTGGCCGCGACGTCGCTTCTCCTCGCGGCCCCCGCGCACGCCGCCGTCTGGGTGATCCCCGCCTCGGCGCGCGCCTTCCCCACGACGCCACCCGGCCACGTGCAGACCATCGCCCTCGACGCCGCCGGCAACGAGTACGAGGGTGCGCAGATCGTGGTGCGCGGCGGCGGCGCCCGGGACGTGCGCGTCAGCTGGGCGGACGGCAGCGACGCGCTGATCACGGGCAACGCCACGCTGTCGCAGGTCGCCTACGTACACGTCACGCACCCCTCCACCGACACGCACCTGCCGGCCGGCGACTACCCCGACCCGCTGCTGCCGCGCGAGTTCGGGGCCGCGGTGCGAATGCCCGCCTCCACCGCGGCTCTCTATGTGCTCGTGCACGTGCCCTACGACGCGCGCGCCGGTACCTACAGCGCCACCCTGCACGTCGTCAACGGCGCCGAGACCGCCGACGTACCCGTGCGCCTGCGCGTATGGGACTTCGGCTGGAAGCGGCTGAGCACCCACACCGCTTTCGCCCTGAGCACGCGCGCCATCGAGACCAGTCTGCGCGGCAGCGTCGGCTTCAGCGGCGAAAAGAAGCAGCAGATCCTCACCGCCTACTACACGATGCTGCTCGCCCACGGCGTAACAGCGATGCCGCCGAACGCCGCGCCGAACGCCTCCGGCGACGGCTCCTTCAACGCGGAGCGCTACGCCGCCGCGCTCAAGCCCTGGGCCGACAAGACCGGCCTCGACTTCCCCGACATCCAGATCCCCTGGTACCGCTGGTTCCCGTGGACCATGACGGCCGCCTCCGCCTCCGAGCCGCGGCTCCTCACCTACCTCACGCAGGTGTGCCGCGTCTTCAAGGACAACGGCTGGCAGAGCAAGGCCTTCGCCTATGTCATCGACGAGCCCACGAGCACCGACGGCGAACGTGCCGTCGAGAGCTATGCGAAGCTCCTGCATCGCGCCTCGGCGCAGGCCGGCTTCAGCTGCCGCTACCTGCTCACCGACGAGCCGCGCCCGACCTCGCTGGGCGGTATCAAGACGGCCAACAGCTTCCTCTTCGACGACGTCG
This sequence comes from Actinomycetota bacterium, assembly GCA_026392265.1. Classification (GTDB taxonomy): domain Bacteria; phylum Actinomycetota; class Thermoleophilia; order UBA2241; family UBA2241; genus CAIXSE01. The sequence continues at coordinate 3,530 of JAPLCL010000015.1, read as the reverse complement.
ACATCTGGTGCCCGCGCTACTACTACTTCTTCGGGCGCATCCCGGCGCTGCGCGCCCGGCAGGCGGCCGGCCAGGATGTCTGGTGGTACACCTACGCCAACTCCGCTGCAGCCGTCAACCCCGGCTACCTCATCGAGAAGCCGCTCGCCGACCAGCGCGTCTGGGGCTGGCTGATGCAGCAGTGGGACGTGGACGGCCTGCTCAACTGGGGCACCAACCGCTGGGGCGACGCGCTCACCGGCAACGGCTGGCGCGACCCCTACCAGGACCCGCTGTCCTACCGCAAGCCACTGCCCGACGGGCGCGTCGCCAACGGGGACACCTGCCTCATCTACCCCGGCTACTACCCGCGCTACGGTCTCAACGACCCGCTCGCCGGGCCCGTGTCTTCGTTGCGCCTCGAGGCGCTCCGCGACGGCTTCGAGGATCGCGAGTACCTCAAGCTGGCCGCACGCACGGGGGGCGGCGCGGCCTTCGTCAAGCAGATCGCCGCCCAGGTGGCCTGGTTCCCCTACCCGATCCGCCAGGGCAACGTCTTCGACTTCCCGAAGTACACCACGGATCCCGGCGTCTTCGAGAGCGCGCGGACGCAGTTGGCGAAGCGCATCGAGGGCGACCGCTAACGCGCCGGCAGCATCGTCAGCGTACTTGAGCCGGCCTTGGCCTGCGTGCGGCCGGCGTAGTCCGTGCACACGACCTTCCAGGTGTAGCGGCCGGCCGGCAGGGTCAGCCGCAGCGCGTGCGTCTCCACGCTGCCCGTAGGTCTGAGGCCGGCGACCACCGTCTTCTTCAGCTTGTGCTTCGCGTCGTAGATGAGCTCGACGATTCTGGCGCGCGGCACGCCCGGGTCGGTGACCTTGAAACGGAAGGTCGCGACCGAGCCCTTGCGGGCCTTAGGCGCGTTCAGGGCGCTCGTCAGCGGACGCGCCGTGGGCGTGAACCCGGAGCCGCCGCCGTCGCTGGTGCGGAGCACCATTCCTTCATTGCCGGTCGCCCACGCGGACGTGGGGTCGAGTGCCGACAGCGCCTGCGCGGACGGCACCACGCCGCACTCCTGCTGGGTCCACGTCTGACCGCCGTCCACCGTGTGGAGGATCACCGCCCAGCCGAACCCGCCGAAGTCCGACGGCCAGCATGAGCCGACCGCCCACCCGTTCTGCGCGTCCACGAACCGGATGCCGGCGAGGGTCACACTGTTGCCGATCGCGGCGGACTGCCGCGTCCAGGTCGCACCCCCGTCAGTGGTGTGGAAGATCCTGCCGTTCCGGCCGGCGATCCAGCCCTCGCCACCCGGGAGGAAGCAGCAATCGAGGTAGACGGCCTCGGGATCCGGCGACACGTCTTTCCAGGTGGCGCCGCCGTCGGCGGTGGCGTAGCACCTGCCGCCGTACCAGTCTTCGTTGCCCTGGGCGCCACAAGCCCAGCCGTGGGTGGCATCGGTGAAGCTCAGGCCGTACAGCGAGACGTCGCTGGCGCCGGCGGCCCCGCGGACCCAGGTGGCGCCGCCGTCGGTGGTCGTGTACAGCACGCCGCCGTCGGCGGTGACGTAGCCCGTCGACGCGGTCGGGAACTGCACGGAAAGCATACCTTCCTGCCCGGTGACGGCGACACGTTGCCAGGTCTGGCCGCGGTCCGCACTCGCCAGCAGCAGCGGCGACTGCCGGTCGCCGGCCCCGTAGTCGGCGCCCACTGCCCAGGCATGCTGCGCGTCGCTGAAGGCGACCCCTCGGAGCATGCCGTAGATCTGCTCATCGCTGACCGTGGCCCAGGTGACACCGCCGTCGGCGGTGCGGAAGATGGTCGGGATCAGGCTGACGGGGCCGCTCTCTTCGATCTCGCCGACCGCGAGGCCGACCGTCTTGTCGATCATGGCGATGTCGCCGAACTCCAGCGAGGAGGTCGCGTCCGTGACGGCGGCGCGCTGCCAGCCTTCGGCGGCGCGCGCCGCGGCGGACGCGGCACCCGCCAGGGCCGACACCAGAACCATGATCATCACGAGCGTCAGTGGCACCATGCGCCTCATCTCGGGCACCTCCTCCCCGCGCGCCGCGCGAGGGTCACGTACTCGCGGCCGCGGCGAAGTCCACCCCGGAGGGTGCCGCCGAGCGACAGCCGCCTCTGATCTTGTTTCGACCGTCGCACCCGCCGACTTGAGCCGGTCCCGTTCGGCAGACGCGCGGCCGACATTCAGCGGCGCGCGTCCCGTGCGCCGAGATCGACGAAGAAGGCCGACTTGCACAGGTCGCGAGTCCGTCGTAGTATGCATTCGCGTTATTCGTTCCTTTACCGATATGCAATATAACGAGACCTGGGGTGACTCAATGACGCAGCTGGAGACCGTGGCCGAGATCCTCGCCGAGCTCGAGGGCGCCCCCGCCGAAGACGTGCTCGCGGCCGTCGCGCGGCGCTTCGCCGGGCGCGTCGCCTTCGCTTCTTCCTTGGGTCTCGAAGACCAGGTGCTCACGGCGCTGATCGCCGAGGCCGAGCTCGACATCCCGATCTTCACGCTCGACACGGGGCGCTTGTACCCCGAGACCTACGATCTGATCGAGCGCACCAGCAAGCGCTACGGCGTGACCCTGCACACCTACTTCCCCGCCGCCGGCGAGGTCGAAGAGATGGTCGACCGCGACGGCGTCAACTGCTTCAGGGGCAGCATCGAGGCGCGCAAGCTCTGCTGTGAGATCCGTAAGGTACGGCCGCTGCGGCGTGCGCAGGCCGAGCTCGACGCCAGGATCTGCGGCCTGCGCAGCGGTCAGGGCGCGACCCGCCAGAGAGTCGCGGTGGCCGAGTGGGACGCCGCCGCCGGCCTCGTCAAGATCAATCCGCTGGCGGCGTGGGACGAAGCGCGCGTGTGGGACTACGTCCGCGCCCACGACGTCCCCTACAACCCGTTGCACGACGCGGGCTTCCCCAGCATCGGCTGCGCGCCGTGCACGCGCGCCGTACCCGAGGGCGAGGACGCGCGCTCCGGGCGCTGGTGGTGGGAGAGCGCCGAGCACCGCGAGTGCGGGTTGCACCAGCGCAGCGGGCCCAGCGGAGCCGCCTCATGAACCAGCTCGAGACTCTCGAAGCCAAAAGCGTCCACATCCTCCGCGAGGCCTACCGCTCGCTGGGCAACGTCTGCATGCTCTGGTCGATCGGCAAGGACAGCACCGTGCTCCTGCACCTCGCGCGCAAAGCCTTCTTCGGCCACGTGCCGATCCCGCTGGTGCACATCGACACCGCCTACAAGATGCCCGAGATGATCGAGTACCGCGACAAGCTCGCGCTGGAGTGGCGCCTCAACCTCGTGGTCGGGCAGAACCGCGACGCGCTGGCCGCCAAGCAGACCTTCCCCGACGGCAACGTCGACCGTATCGCCTGCTGCCGCAACCTCAAGACGATGGCGCTCAAGCACACCTTGGACGGCGAGTGGCCGCGGCTGCGTATGGACCACACGCTGGGCCACCTCGTCGAGGACGAGGAGCTCTCGCCGTACACCGGCGTCATCGTCGGGGTACGCGCCGACGAAGAGGGCTCGCGCTCAA
>JAPLCL010000095.1 GCA_026392265.1 Actinomycetota bacterium | reverse complement strand
CGGCAGGACAGGCGAAGCCCAGTGCGCGGACTTCGCGCTGCAACCGACCGCGGGCCGACGATGCATCGATCTTCCCCACACCGATCAAGGCCGAGCAGCGCTGGTGCGCGCGGAGGACAGAGGGGAGCACACCATCGCCGCCAAGGTGGACTATCCCAAGGATGACGCCCCTGTCCTGCTCATCCGTGTAGCCGAGGATCTCCCAGCCCAGCTTCTTGAGCAGACTCAGCAGGACCTTGGCGTGCCCGCCGCCTCCTACAACAACCATCTCAGCCATCACAAGACCTCATGCTACTCACCTTGGTCGGATCATCCGTCCACGAGCTCCAGTATCTCAACAACTCGCACTGGACTGCACCGGTGCTCAGCCGGACAGCCACGGGGCCCGAGAAAGCGACCGCGCCCGCCGTGCAGAATGGGGAGCCGTGTTGTGTCCGAGAGCGTTGACACGCTCAGATCGGCCGCGGTCGTGCTGAGTTCCGGAGACACGGTGCTTCACGGGGCGCCTTCCGAGTGGACGCCCGAAGCGCCCCGCTGCGGAATGCACCGCCGCCTCAGAACGCCCCGCGCTTCTCGAGCACCGCGGGAAGGGTCTGAAGCAGCAGCTTGAGGTCCCAGCTCAGGCTCCAGCCGGTGACGTACATGTAGTCGAGCTTGACCATCTCGTCGAACGGGACGTCGCTGCGCCCCAGCACCTGCCAGAGGCCGGTGATGCCGGGGGTGATGTCGAGGCGCTTCTGCGTCCAGCCGCGGCACTGCTTGGCCTCGTCGACCCACAGCGGGCGCGGACCCACGAGACTCATCTCGCCTTTCATCACGTTGATGATCTGCGGCAGTTCGTCGAAGCTCCAGCGCCGCAACCAGTCGCCGAAGCGCGTCACGCGGGGATCCTCTTTCATCTTGAACATGGGGCCGTCGTAGTCGTTGTCGTTGGCGAGGTCCAGCCGCAGCCGGTCGGCGCCGATATGCATCGAGCGCAGCTTGAAGATCATGAACGGCCGGCCGCCGCGCCCCATGCGCGCCTGCCGGTAGAACACGGGGCCAGGAGAGTCCAGCTTGATCACCACGCCGAGGAGCGCGATCAGCGGAAGAATGAAGATGCAAAGCACGCCGCCGACCACCAGGTCGAAGACCCGCTTGACCGCCATGTTGAAGTGGTTCAGCTCGACATGGGCGACGTCGAGCAGGGGGATGCCCTCGACGTCGTCGACCACCGCCCGCGAGCTCACGACCTCGAAGAGGCGTGGCACGATATTGACCCGCACGCCGGAGTCGCCGCAGGCGCGCACCACGCGCAGAAAGTCGTTGTGGCGCGCCTTGGAGAAGGCCACGATGACGCGGTCGATGCGCTCCTCGGCGACGATGCGGTGGAGGTCGCCGAGAGCGCCGATGATCGGCACGTGCACGTCGCCGTTGCCGTTGCGCCGCGGCTCCCCGTCGTCGAGGAAGCCCACGAGCTTCATGCGGTACTCCGCATGCTTGCCGATCTTCGCCGCCAGGGAGTGCCCTACCTCGCCGGCGCCGATGATCAGCACGCGCTCCTGAAACGTCGAGCGCGACCACACCGTGGCTCTGCTCAGCCAGCGAGCGGCGGGCACGAAGACGATGGCCAGCATCCAGAAGGCGATGAGCGTCGCCACCGGCGCGCTCGGGCCCGAGACAAAGACCATCGCGATCAGCATCAGCCAGCTGGCTGCCGTGAGCGCCGTGAGCCCGGTGAGCGACTCCGACAGGTTCATGCCTCCGATGCTGCGGCCTGGCTCGCGGTACAGGCCGAAGGCCCACAGGGCCGCGAGCCAGAAGGGTGTGAGCAGGATGAACACCAGGGGGCCGCCGTGCGGATCCGCATCGAAGGGGGTGATGAGCCGGCTGACCAGCGGCATGTTGTCGAAGGCCCCGGCCATCCAGACCGCCAGCAGCGAGGCCGCGATGATCGCGAGCTCGTCGGCTATGAGCGTGGTCCCCACGCGCAGTCTGGAGGGGCGCGTCCTGGCGCTCACCGCGGCGGCCGAAGTCGCCTCGCGCCCGATGTGCCCCGTGTCCTCTTGTCTGAGTGTCCCATTAGCCACGTCTACAGTATCGGAAACGATCGCTGACAACGCGAGGGGTCGTTCGTCTAATTGCAGACCCATTTGAACCCCCCTCCCTCGTGCGCGAATCAAAGCAGCGCGCGCACTTGCAGCCTCTGAATACTACCCGCAACTGCCACCCTCAGAACCCCAGCACCGCGGCAGAGTCCTACAGAATGACTTCAAACGCCTCGATGGCCGTCGCCCGGCCACCCTCGGCGCTGATCAAGGCAGCATCGAGCCGCACGGCCCCGTCGGCGACCTCGAACTGCGCCGGCAGCTCAGTGAGGAAGCGCCGCACGATGATGTCGGTGCGCACCCCGATCACCGACTCGAGCGGAC
>JAPLCL010000163.1 GCA_026392265.1 Actinomycetota bacterium | reverse complement strand
GCTGGGTGGGCACCGGCGGCACCAGCCCGTTCGGTCATTCCGGGTACCACCCCGGCGGCATTCGCGTCGGCGGCGAGAGTCTCCACCGGTCGGCGGTGAAAGTCGCCGGCGAGCGCCGCTACCGCGGCTACCGCACCGACCAGGAGGTCGGCGCACGGCAGTTCGAGCTCGCCCTCAGGCGCCTGCGTCAGCTCTCTTCGCGCAACGCGGGCGTCGCCGACGAGCTCGACCTCGACGAGACCATCGAGGAGACGGCCGGCAACGCCGGCCGTCTCAGCCTCGTCTGGCGCAAGAGCCGCAAGAACGCCGTCAAGGTCTTGCTGCTGATGGACGTCGGCGGATCGATGCACCCGTACATCCGCCTCTGCAGCCAGCTCTTCAGCGCCGTCGATCGCAGCACACACTTCAAGGCGCTGCGCACCTACTACTTCCACAACTGCATCTACGACTGGCTCTACCACGACACCAGCTGCAGCACGAGCAGCGCGATCTCCACGCGCCGGGTGCTCCTGGAGCTACCCAGCGACTACAAGCTCATCATCGTCGGCGACGCCGCCATGGCGCCCAGCGAGCTCATGGCCCGCGACGGCATCATCTGGTGGGGCTTCGGCAACGACGAGCCGGGCATCGAGTGGCTGCGGCGCCTGCGGCGCCACTTCGACCACTCGGTGTGGCTCAACACGATCTCCGAGAGCGACTGGGACCACGCCTACGGCAGCGTCACGATCCGCAAGGTGCGCGAGGTGTTCCCCATGTTCGAGCTCACCGTCGACGGGCTCACCGCCTCAACCAGGAAGCTGATGGTGCGGTACTGACCTAGACGATCGTCCCCTGACGCCACTACGGTCGTGACCGATAGAATCGTGTCGGCGACCTTGGCGAGGAGACGATAGCGCAGCACGCCAACGACGATCATTCTCACGCCCTCATCGATGAGGATGACGGGGACTCGCGGCTCCTTGCCGAGACGCTCAAGGCGCTCACCCACCAGATCGCGAGGGCGGTCGACTGCTCCGAGTGCTGCATCTGCGAGTACCTCCCCGAGCGCCGCGCGCTGCGCGCTCAGGCGATCTGGTCGGCCGAGCTCACCGACCGCGACCGCGCCTGGATCGGCCGCCTGCACGACCTCGCCACGATCCCCGACTTCGCTCAGGTGATGACGCGGCGCATGGTGCTGGGCGTCCTCGAACTCACCGAGAAGAAGGCAACGCGCCGCTTCGGCGAAGCCGACAAGCTGCTTGTCCGTCAGATGGCCGACCTCGCCGCGCTGGCCTTGCGCAACGCCCAGCTCTACAGCAAGCTGCGGGAGCAGAAGAAGATCATCGAACGCCAGGCGACCACCGACGGACTGACCGGCCTGTACAACCACCGCCACTTCTGCGAGCGGCTGCGGGCCGAATCCGTGTGCGCGCGGCGCTACGGCTTCGCGCTCTCGGTGATCATGCTCGACCTCGACGATTTCAAGCGTGTCAACGACCTCCACGGGCATCCCGCCGGCGACCGCGTCTTGAGCACCATCGGCGAGGTCCTGAGAGCGCAGCTGCGCGAAGACGTGGACGGGTCGGCACGCTACGGCGGCGAGGAGTTCGCGGTGATCCTGCCGCACACCGGCTCGCTGAGCGCCGAGCTCGCCGAGACGGCCAACGGAGCACAAGTTACGGCGGAGCGCATCCGGCGAGCGATTGCCGAGGTCGAGCTGCCGCTGTCGGTGCCCGTCGATGGCCTGCCGCCGCACATCACGGCCAGCGTCGGCGTCGCCACCCTGCCGGCGCACGCCGTCGACGCCGACGACCTGGTGAGCAAGGCCGACAGGGCGCTCTGCAAGGCCAAGCAGCACGGCAAGGACTGCGTCGAGGTCTACGTCCCCCGCTGATCCGTGCGAGTCATGGCTTGTCGCCGAGGCAGTAGAACCAGCCGTCGCGACAGCCCACGTACACGCGACCGTCCCACAGGGTCGGCGTGCTCTCGAAGCCGCCCCCCGCGAAGAACTGGTCGGTCTCGGTGATGCTCACGCGCCAGTATCTGCCGTCGCCGCGAGCGCTGGGCAGCGCCCCCGAGAGGCCTTTCTCCGAGGGCGTATAGGTGATCCGGTAGAGGTGCACGCGCTGGTCGTAGGAGGCGGCGATGAGCGTCTCGCCGAAGAGCAGGGGCGTGGAGATCGCGCCGCCGTTCCACAGCCGCGCGATCTCCACCGGCGTCTGCAGGCCCGGCTCCAGGTTGGGACCCTTGACCACCTGGCCGCTCATGGTGTCCTGCGAGACCACGTGCAGGTAGCCGTCGATAGCGTTGAACGCGGTCAGCGCCGGCCAGCGGCCGTCGCGGTTGTACTCGTCGTTGACCGCGCAGGAGCCGATCAGGCCGCCCTTCCACTCCCCGACCTTGCGCTC
>JAPLCL010000197.1 GCA_026392265.1 Actinomycetota bacterium | reverse complement strand
CGACTTCAGCGACCTGGTCGACGAGCTCTACGGCTTACTGGAGACGCCGGTGCGCATCCGCAGCGGCAAGCGCGGCGGGAGCATCCAGATCGCGTTCAAGAGCAGGGGAGAGCTGGAGCGCCTGGTCGGCTTGCTGCGGTCGCTCAGAGAGTGAGGCAGGCGACGGAGTCCTCGGCGCTCGCTGCCAAAGCTGGTCACTCCCCAGAGAGCGGAGCCTAGGCGCCGGGGGTGAGCGTCACGCCCGGCGTGGGCTGCGTGGTCGCCGGGGCTGTGGGCAGCGGGGTGGGCGTTGGCAGGGGCGTCGCGTACGGGTTCGTGGTGGGGTAGTCCGTCGTGGTCGGCGCGGGCGTCGTCGTCGCTGCGGGAGACGGGGAGGTACCCGGGACCGGCGTAGAGCCAGCGGGCGGCAGCGCGTCGGCAGGCACCCAGACCACGGAGCCGTCGGCCAGCCTGTAGAAAGACCCGACAAGCGTGCCGAGCCCCTGGACCTGGGCGCCGTTCGCCATGTCGAGCTTCACGATCTGGTCGCCGTCCTTCACGATGACCTGCATCTGCGGCGTGCCGGGATTCGTGACGATGGTCATGTGCTGGTCGGTCAGGAGGCCGCTCAGGCCGGCGGCCGAGAGCGCCGCGACCAGGAAGCCGACGGCCAGAACGACAGCGACCGTGAACAGGTTGACGACGCCGTCGAGCGGGTCGCCGTTGCGATCGGCCGTGCCGATGCGGCGGCGACGCATGTAGCGCAGACCGTCTCCGCGGGGCTCGTAAACGGTCCCGAGGTTCTTGATGTTGGGATGGTCGTCGGACGCCGGCACGGCGGCCTCAGCGACGCGTGGGCGGTGCGCCGGCGCCGGGCGCGGACGCGCCCCCGGCCGGCGGGCTGGAATCCACAGGCCCGAGGTCGGCGAAGGGGTCTTCGTCGCGCTGCCAGTCCATGGCGGGATCGTCGAAGCTGAGCGGCGGCGCTTCGCCGGCCGGCGCGGCAGGGATAGGGGTCGCGGGCACCGCCGGTTCGGCGACGAGCGGCGCCTCGCCACGCTCGTCGGAGGCGAACGGGATGAGCGGTTCTCTGGGGGTCTCGAGCAGAACTGGGATCGCCACCGTGTTCTCCACGTCGGCGGCGGCGGCCTCGTACACGACGACCGGGTCGGCGTCCCAGACGCCCCTCTTGTTGCGCCGCCGGCCCGACTGCAGGCGTTCGTCGCCGCCTTCGAGCAACTCGAGCAGGTATTCCATGTCGGAGATGTCCTGCGAGTACAGGCGGTCGCGGACGATGCTGATAACGTAGGCGATCCCGCCGATGAGCAGACCGATGACGGTGACCGAGAACGCGGTGGTGAGATCCTCCGCGAACTGGGTGGTGTTGCCGCTCGCCAGGCCAAGGAGCGCCGGTGCCAGCGGGATGAGCGTGCCCATGAGGCCCAGGATCGGACCCACGCGCACGAGGATGCGCGTACGCTCGAGGCGCTTGACCGTGTAGAACTCGTACTCCTGCAGGAGCTTGAGCGGCTTGGCCGCCAGGCGCTCAGTCTGGTAGTTGCGGATGAGGTCGAAGAGGAAGCGGGCAACGACGATGGAGTAGTTGTTCTCCTGGAGATAGCGGTACGCAGTGCGCGGTTTGCCGTCCTGGAACGCCCTTCGGGCGCGCAGCGTGCGCGCTTCGAGCGCGTCGAGATCTCGGTAGCGGAACCTCAGATAGAGCTCATAGAGAAAGAAGCCGAGCTCGATGAGTACCCAGAAGAGGCAGACGAGCGCCGCGATGAGCACGGGCCACAGCAGCACACGCGAGGCGTCGTAGATCACCTGCTGAAGCCCGTTCACGCTCCGCTTACCTCCCGGCCGGTTTCACGAGATCCTTGGACTTGCCGAGGGCGCCTTTGAGGCGTTCCCAGGGGCTGCCGCCGCCTTTTAGCACCGCGCCCTCGCCGGCGGCGCTGAGCGCCTGCTCGCGGCGGCGGAAGGCGACATATGCGATAGCGGCGCCGATGGGCAGCATGGCGAGCAGAGTACCACCGAGGAAGCCCGCAGCACTACCCGAGTCGCCGCTGCTCGTGGCGCCCGGACTGTCGGACGGGCTCGGCGACGTGATCGGCACGCCGGTCACAGGGTAGCCGTCGCTCTGGTAGGGCGTCGGGGTGACCGTGGTCTCGCTCGACGGGTAGGCGGTGGGCGTGAGCGTGGTGTACGGCGTCGGCGTGTACGTCGGCCTCGGCGTGTACGTCGGCGAGATGTACGGCGGCGGGGTATACGTCGGCGTCGGCGTCGGCACGTACGTCGGCGCCAACGTGGGCGTCGGCGTCGGCGTGGCGACAGTGAATCGGCGCTCCACCTTCTTGACGTTGCCGGCGTAGTCGATGATCTCGAGCCTGTAGGTGTGCTCACCGTCGGGGACGCTCTTGAGCTGCAGGTACAGCCGGTAGCGTCCGATGTCGGCCCGCTTCGTCTTGTTGACGCTGTCGACGTACACGCGGCACGCGCTGGGGTTCACGCCCGTCCCCTTGACACCGTCCGTGTACGTGGCGCGGATGAGCACCGAGTTCGTGTTGGTGTAGCGGGTGCCGTTCTTCGGCGAGACCGACTTGATCTGCGGACGGAACACGAAGGCCTTGAGCGCAGGAGGCCGCGTCTCGGGGAACGTCGTGAACGGCTTGTCGCGCAACGCGACCAGAGCCCAGCTGGTGGTGGGCAGCGGCCCAGTCGCGTCGCCACGCTTCTTCTCGTAGGCGCCGTTCGTACGCTGGAGCGTGCCGAGCGCGGCCTTGGGCGTGTTCGCGCCGAGCATCCAGTCGGCACTGTCGGGCTCCTCGCCCATGGCGAGGATGGCCTGGATGGTGGCTGCTGTGGCCCAAGCGTCGGTCCCGGCCCCCGCCATGTAGGGGAAGCCGCCGTCGGCGCGCTGGTTGGCCCTTAGGTACTGGCGGGCGGCGGGGATGATGGCCGGGTCGAGGGCGCCGTCCGTGGCGAGCACCAGCGCCTGGATAGCCATCGCCGTGTCTTCGCAATTGGAAGGATCGCCGGCCTGCGCCGCGAAGCCGCCGTCGGCGAGCTGCTGAGTGGCGAGCCACTTCTCGGCGAGCGTGAACCGATCCTTGTCGTCCTCGCCGAGAGCTTGCATGGAGAGGATCGCCCACGTCGTGGTGTGGACGGCCTGGAACGTGCGGCTCGAGGTGGACGGCGAGAAACTGCCCTTCGTGGGCGAGCCGTCGACGAGGTCCTGGTAGCCGTAAAGCTTGGCCAGCAGGTCGATGCGCGGGGTCCCGGCGACGAACACGCGTTCGGCGCGGTCGGCGGCAACGTAGGACATGATCGCGCGTGCGTAGTAGACGGGTGCATTGTCAACGTCGGGGCCGGTGGCGGCCGCTTCGTGGCTGTGCGCCTGCAGGTAGCCAAAGGGGTTGTTGCCGTCGACCGTCCACATGGTGGAGCCGATGCGCTCGCCGCTGGCCACGGCTCCAAGGATGACCCACGCTGTGGCGGCCATCGTGCCGAACCCGCCGTCGACCTTCTGGCGGCCGTGGAAGTAGTCGAGACCCTTGGTGACGGTCTTCGGGCGCGGATCCGTCGCCGCCTTGTGCTTCGCCGCTACAGCGCCGGCGGCGAAGCTGGCCGCCACGATGACGGCGAGCGCGAGCGCAAGCCAGATCTTCCTGCCCATCCTCATCCTCCAACTCGCCCGCGCCGGTGCGGGAGGCTATGCGTCATCGTACCAAGCCCCCGTTGCCGCGTATACCGCGGGAATGTATGCCGGGCGGCAGGTCGCTGCTCGGGTGACGCGGGCCCCAGGCCCGCAGTTCAGGCTCGCGCCACAGGTATATTTGTCTAGGCGGCTAACTTGAGGAGTGTGAGACGCCGATGGCCACGGTATGGGGACATGATGGCGGTTGATGAGACAAGCGAGGGACCCAGTAGCGTCGAGTTCTTCGGCGTCAAGCTCAAGGTCAACAATCCGCACCTCGCGGCTCTGCTCAACAGCAGCGTGAGCGACGACGTGCAGGTGATTGGCCGGCGCGCCCGCGACGCGTTCGCGGGCGACGGTCGTGCGGCCTACGGGGACGTTCACCGCCGGGAGTTGAGCGCCGACGGCAGCACCGTGCGCGTCCTCACAGAGGACGAGGGCCTGGACGAGTGAGTCCGGCCAAAAGATGCCATGCTGGTCGATGGGCCGGGGGCGCGGATGCGCCCCCGGCCCATCGCCGTACGCCGCGACGTTGTATCCTAGTGAACCTCTATGCCTGCCTTGACCTCACTTGTCATCCCGGTCTTCAACGAGGCCGATAGCATCGAGCCGCTCGTCGCGGAGATCGACGCAGCGCTCGTGGCCGCCGGCATGGCCTTTGAGATCGTCTTCGTCGACGACGGTTCCACCGACGGCTCGTTCGCCGCGATGGAGCGGCTCGTGGCCGCCCGCGACGACGTGCGCGTCGTCAAGCTGCGGCGCAACTTCGGCAAGGCGGCGGCGCTCGCCCACGGCTTTGAAGCCGTGCGCGGCGATTACGTGGTCACGCTCGACGGCGACCGTCAGGACGACCCCGCAGAGATCCCCGGTCTCGTCGCCCGGCTAGACGAGGGCTACGACCTGGTCTCGGGCTGGAAACAGAGCCGTCAGGATCCGCTCAACAAGACGGTCCCTTCGCGCCTCTTCAACTGGACGGTGCGGCGCACCTCAGGGATCCCCCTGCACGACTTCAACTGCGGCCTCAAGGCCTACCGCCGCGACGTGGTGGACACTATCCATGTCTACGGCGAGCAGCACCGCTACATCCCCGTCGTGGCCGCGCAGGCCGGCTTCCGTGTCACCGAGATGCCGGTCAGTCACCGGCGGCGCACGGCCGGCAAGTCAAAGTACGGCTGGCAGCGCTATCTGCGCGGCTATCTCGATCTTCTCACGGTGCTCTTCCTCGGTCGCTACCAGCACCGCCCGCAGCATCTCTTCGGGGGTATCGGTACCCTTCTCATCCTCATCGGTGTGCTTGTCGAGGTGTATCTCACCGTCGACAAACTCGTCTTCGGCAACCCCATCGGGCAGCGTCCGCTGCTGCTGCTGGGCGCGCTGCTCATCATCGTGGGCGTGCAGTTGCTCTCGCTGGGCCTGATCGGCGAGCTGATCGCCAACTCGCGGGCTCGCGGCGGGCCCGACGACGCGCAGGTGGCGCTCGTGGTGGGGCCCGCTCGCGCCGCCGCTCCGCAAGACGCCGCGGTCGCCCCGGCTCCCGTCGCCGCGGGCGCCGCCGACAAATCGTGACCAGCGCCGTCGCCTACTTCGGCACGTACGATCCCGCCTATCCGCGCAATGCCGTGCTCATCACCGGTCTGCGCGAACTGGGCGTCGAGGTCTTCGAGTTTCAAGCGTCTCTGCCGCCTCTGACGGCGGCGCAGATGGCGACCCCCCGCGGCGCTGCGCGATTGGCCGCTGGGGTCCTCGAGGCTCACGCGCGGCTGTTCGCGCAGCACCGCCGCAGGCTTCAGATCGACGCGGTAGTGGTCGGCTACCCGGGGCACTTTCTGGTGCCGTTCGGCCGTGTGCTGGCCGCCTTCCGGCACACGCGTCTCGTGTTCGACCCGCTGGTGTCGCTCTGGGACACGTTTGCCGCAGACCGTGGCCTCGTCTCTGCCGGCGGCTGGAAGGCGGCCGCCGTGCGCGCCGTCGATCGTGCCGCCTTCGCCCTCCCCAGCCTCGTGCTCGCCGACACGTGGGCGCACGCGGCCTACTACGAGGCCGAGTTTGCGCTCCCGCGGCGCAAGCTCGCCGTGGTGCCCGTGGGGGCGCTGCCGGCGCCGCAGGCCACCGGCGGCGCGCGCCCGCTCGAGCACGGCGAGCCGCTCACCGTGTTCCAGTACGGCAAGTGGAGCCCCCTGCACGGCGCCGAGACGGTCCTCGCCGGTGCTGAGCGCCTGCGTACCGAGCCGTTCCGCTTCGTGCTCGCCGGCGAGGGGCAGCTCTCGGGGGCACTCCGCGCCGAGATCGCCCGTCGCGGCCTTGCCAACGTGGAGTGGCTCGGCGCCCTGCCGCCGGCCGAGCTCCGCGCTCACACGCTGGCCGCCGACATCTGCCTTGGCGTCTTCGGCGGGTCGGACAAGGCCGCGCGCGTGGTCCCAAACAAGGTGTACGACGCGCTCGCCTGCGGCCGCCCGGTGGTGACGGCCGGCACGCCGGGTGCCCGTGAGCTGCTGCACGACGGCGAGGACGCGCTGCTGGTGCCGGCCGCCGACGGGGCCGCCCTGGCGGCGGCGTTGCGGCGCCTGCTCGTCATCGAAGAGCGCGGCCGGCTTGGCGCCGCCGCGCTTGCCCTCTACCGGCGGGCGCTCACGCCGCCGCTCGTCGCCGCCGGACTGCTGGCGGCGCTGGAGGCGAAGTGAGCGGCGCCGTCGAGGTGCCGCAGCGTCCGGTGCGGCCCTGGCTCCGCCCGCTGCTCCGCGCCGCTCAGATGCTTCTGGTGGCGGCCACCGTGTACTTCCTCGCCGCCTATCTGGTGCGCTCGTGGGCGAGCGTCAAGGACTACGACTGGGCGCTGCGCCCATGGTGGCTCGTGCTGTCCGGGGTGGCGTTTCTGCTCTTCTACTTTCTGCAGACCGTCTTCTGGTGGTTGCTGCTGCGCGGGTTCGCCGTACGCAGCCCGTTCCCGTTGGCGGCCGCGACCTGGGCCAAGTCGATCCTCGCGCGCTACATCCCAGGCAACGTCTTCATGTATCTGAGTCGCGCCTGGCTGAGCCACGCCCAGGGGCTGCCGGTGGACCGGGTGACGGCGGCCATGGTGTACGAGCAGGCTCTTGGGGTGTGCTCGGCGCTGGTCGCGATGGCGATCCTGTTCCCGTTCTGGGAGTACCGCCCCGGCGTGACGGCGCTGAGCCTCATCGCCATCCCCGTGCTGATGGCGCTTCTGCACCCCCGCGTGTTCGCGCCGCTGTCGGCGTGGGCGCTGCGGCTGCTGCGGCGCCCCCCGCTGGACGTCACTCTGGGCTTCGGCGCGGTGCTTGTGCTACTGGGCTCCTTCGTGGTCAGCTGGTTCGTGGCCGGCGCAGGCGCCTGGTTCCTGGCGCGCGCCGTGACCGGCCTTGCCATCGAGGCGCTGCCGCTCGTGATCGTCGCTAACGCCCTCGCCTACGTGGTGGGCATGGCCGCGTTCGTCTTTCCCAGCGGCATCGGCGTGCGCGAGGCGGTTTTCACCGCGTCTCTCGCGAAGCAGCTCCCCGGCGGTGTCGCGCTCGCCTGGGCCCTTCTTCTGCGTGTCTGGGTGACGGTCATCGAGCTGGCCTTCGTGGGTCTCGTCGTGGCGGGTGAGGCGCTTCTGCGCCGCAGAAAGGGCACGGCGTGAGCGGACGCCGCGAGAAGGCGGCGCGGAGGCGAGCCGCGGCCGGCACGGCCGCGGCCGGGCAGCGCGTCGGGCCCCTCGCCCTCGCGCCGGTCACTGAGCTCGAGGACGCCCAGCGCGTCCGGCTCTTCCGCCGCAACGCCGTGTACGTCATCGTCGGCGCGCTACTGTTCGCGGCGATCTACGCCCTGCTCTCGTGGCTCAAGTACCGCGCCTATATGGACGCCCGCTTCGATCTCGGCAACATGGTCCAGGCGGTCTACAACACCGCTCACGGGCACTTTCTCGAGATCACCACCGGCGAGCTCAAGCCGCGACAGATGTCGCGACTCGGCTCGCATGTCGACCCCATCCTGGCGCTGTTCGCGCTCCCCTGGCTAGTGTGGCCGAGCCCGGCCATGCTCCTCGTGCTCCAGGCGGTCATCGTCGCCACCGGCGCCTGGCCGGCGTATCGCCTGGGGACGCGGGTCACGCGTGACCCGCGCGCCGGGGCGCTGCTTGCCGGCGCCTACCTGCTCTACCCTGCGCTTGGCTTTCTGGTGCTCAACGAGTTCCACCCCGTCGCTCTGGCAACGCCGTTCCTCTTGTGGGCCTTCCTGTACCTCGAAGAGGGTCGCTGGCTGTGGGCGCTGCCTTTCGTCGTGCTGGCGGCCTCGTGCAAGGAGACGGTGCCGCTGGTGATCGCCATGATGGGAGCGTACTTCGCGATTCGCCAGCGGTCGTGGCGGCCGCTCATCCTGACGGCCGCCGCCGCCGCCTATTTCGCCGTCGCGGTGTGGCTGATCATCCCGCACTACAACGGCGATCAGAGCACCTTCATCGCCCGCTACGGCGACTACGGACAGGGCGCCGGCGAGGTGGTCAAGACCGCCATCACTCACCCCGGCCAGACCGTTGCCGACCTCGCCGCGCTCGGCAACCTCGACTACTGGCTCAAGCTCCTGTGGCCCTTCGGCTTCGCGTCTCTGCTCAGCCCGCTGACCGTGCTCATCGCCGCCCCGGAGCTGCTTCTCAACGCCCTGTCGGCGACCACGTTCCAGCGCCGTATCGAGTTCCACTACACGGCACTGGAGATCCCCTTTCTCTTCGCCGCCGCGGTCCTTGGCGTGATGCGCCTGTGGCGCTGGCTGGGCGGCGGCTTCTGGCGCGCGGAGAAAGCCATGGCGGGGCAGCGCCTGCGCCGTGAGACTCTGGCTCTGCTCGTGCTGTTCGCCGCGCTTGCCGGCAACTTCTTCATGGGTCCGCTCCCGTTCTCGCTGCCCGGCGCCGCCTACGGCGGGCAGTACTACGCGCGGACCGCTCACGCCGCCGCGCTCGACGAAGCCGTGAAGATGATCCCGGGCGATGCCAAGGTCTCGGCCAACAACAATGCCGGCGCCCAGCTTGCGGCGCGACGGGTCGCCTTCGTGTTCCCGTATTTTGGCGGCGCCGACTGGGTGCTCGTGGACGAGAAACACCCCTTCTTCTTCGACAAGGAAAACAAACAGATGCATCAGCTTGCGCTCGGCAAGCTCGTGCTCGACAACCGCTTCGTCTCTGTCTACGCCAAGGACGGCGTGTACGTCTTCAAGCGAGTCGCGCCGAACCCCGGGGCACTGCCGGGCGTCGGCGCCCCCCAAGCGTCTCCCACGCCCGCGGCCTCCCCCACGCCCTAGCGTGGTCGCCCGGGGCGCTCAGGCCACCCAGCTGAAGGCCGCGAACTTGGCGGTGAGCGCCACCAGGAGCACGAGCCCGACGATCACCACCGCCTTGTGCGCGCGCGGCTTGTCGCGGGTGTACAGGGCTAGCGCCACGTACAAGGGGAACACGGTGAGCGTGAAGCGCGGGTACGACATCAGCGGGACGTACTGCGAGGGGAAGAAGAGCGGGTAGGCGAGCGCGGCGAGGGCATACCAGGAGTACGCGCGCGGCAGCCGCCGGGCGCCATACCAAAGCAGCAGAGCGGCGCCGACAAGAAAGATCATGTTGATGATGTTGGTGCCGGCCGTGCTGTACTCTGAGCCCGGCCGGGGGACCTCCCAGAACACCCGATAGAACTCGGCGGAGATGAGCTTGCGCAGCCCCCAGACCAGCGTGACCACGGCGCGTGCGACCGTGTAGTTGGGGAAGGCGAAGCCGCGCTCCCACTGTGCCTGAGCCGTCGAAAAGAGCAGGGGCTTGCCGAAGACGAGGCTCAGATACGTCATCCACACGAGGATGCCCTCGACCACCATGAGGAGGTTGGCGACGTGCGAGTCGGTGCGGCGCAGCTTCCACCCGCGCCGCTCGTAGTAGTAGTAGACCATGGGCACGAGCAGCAGCACCCCGGTGCTGCGGGTCAGCGTGGCCAGCAGCCCCATGACGCCTGCGAGGCGCCAGCGGCCTTCGCGGGCGAAGACGAAGCAGGCGAGGGTCAGGACCAGGAAGAGCGACTCCGTGTAGATGGCCTGGAGGAAGAAGGACAGCGGGCCGATGGCGAGATAGATGACCGCCCGGGACGCCACCTCGTCGTCGAAGTCCGAGCGCACGAGCCGATACAGCAGCCAGACGCACCCGGCGTAGCAGACCAGTGAGATGACGATTCCGGTGATGACCAGGTTGCCGCTGAACACCAGGCCGACATAGCGCAGCAGCATGGGAAACAGCGGGAAGAAGGCGGTGCTGCCGTCGCCGTCGGCGTAGCCGCCCGTGGCGATCTTGATGTACCAGACGCCGTCCCAGTGCGCCCAAGGGTTCAGTAG
>JAPLCL010000162.1 GCA_026392265.1 Actinomycetota bacterium | reverse complement strand
CCAGCGACCAGGAGTCACCGGTGCGCAACCTCTCTCGCGGCGACCGCGGCAAAGAAGTCCTCGACGTCCAGACCCGCCTGCGCGGGCAGGGCTTCGAGCTCGGCCGCGAGGGCGTCGATGGGTTTTTCGGCCCGAGCACGGAGTTCGCCGTGCGCTCTTTCCAGCAGCAACGCGGCCTGCTTGCGGACGGCCTCGTGGGCGCCAACACCTGGCGTGAGCTGGTGGAGGCGGGCTACTCCCTCGGCGACCGCCTGCTCTACTTGCGCGAGCCGCCGTTTCGCGGCGACGACGTGCTGGCCCTCCAGGTGGAGCTCAACCTGATGGGCTTCAACGCCGGCGCCGAGCGCGGCGTCCACGACGACGACGTGGAGCGCGCCGTGCTCGACTTCCAGCGCAACGCCGGCCTGCCCCTCGACGGCATCGTCGGCGAGAGCACCATCGTCAAGTTCACCGCCTTGCGCAAGGCGGAGACAGGCCGGGAGGGCAAGAAGATCCCGGAGCGCGACGGCGGCTACGTGCAGGCCCGCAGCCTCACAGGACAGACGGTGATCGTCGATCCCGGGCACGGAGGCGCCGACGCGGGTCACGTGTCGACCGGCGGCCTCGCGGAAAAGGACTTCACCCTGGCGCTCGGCCTGAGGCTGGCCGAGCTGCTTCGCGCCGAGGGCTGCCGCGTGCGGCTCACCCGGGAGCGCGACGAGGCCGTACCTCTCTACGCGCGCGCCGCCGCGGCAAACGACGCCGGCGCCGGCTACTTCGTGTCGTTGCACGCCAACGCCAACGAAGCGCCGGTCGCACACGGCGCCACCTGCTACTACTTCCAGCGCGGCCACTACTACTCCGAACACGGCCGCCTTCTGGCCGACTACATGGGCGCGCGCCTCGAAAGAGCCGGCGCCGTGTACCTGGGCAGCTTCGGCCGAAACTACGGCGTCCTGCGCGAGGCGCGGGCCATCGCCGTACAGGTCGAACCCCTGTTCCTCAGCAACCCTGGTGAGGAACGCCTGGCGTCGCGCCCCGACCATGTGGAGACCCTGGCGCAGGCGCTGGTCGGCGGTGTTGCGGACTACCTGGCCCGCGCGTCGCTGGAGGACGGGTCCTCATGACTCCCGACGAAGCTGAGACCACCCGCATGCGCCTCACGGCAACGCAGGCGCAACGCCTGTGCGAGCTCGGCGCCGACCCGCTCGTGCTCGACGGCGTCTTCGCCGACGCCCCCACCCGCGACACGGCGTTCAAACAGCTCGAAGACGGTCTCGTCCGCGACGGCCGGCAGCGCCTGCAGGAGATGCGCACCCTCGGCCGGGCGCCGCAGCTCGTGGAGCTCGAGACCTGCCTGCGGACCGCCCTCAGCGGCGCCGGCTTCGTCCAGGTCATCACGCCGCTGATCATCACCACAGACGCGCTCGCCAAGATGGGCATCGAGCGAGGGCACCCGCTCCGTGAGCAGGTCTTCTGGCTCGAGGACGGCCGCTGCCTGCGCCCCATGCTGGCGCCGAACCTGTACACGCTGCTCCGCCGGCTGGGTCGCATCTGGAGCCGGCCCTTCGGGATCTTCGAGGTCGGGCCTTGCTTCCGCCGCGACAGCAAGGGCGCCAGGCACCTTAACGAGTTCACGATGCTGAACCTCGTGGAGCTTGGGCGGTCGGCAGAGGAGTGCCGGGCGCGGCTTGAAGAGCTGGCCGCGCTCGTCATGAACGCCGCCGGCGTCCACGACTACGACCTGGTGCGCACGGAGTCCGAGGTCTACGGCGAGATGGTCGACGTCGAGGTGAAAGGCGCCGAGGTCTGCTCGGCCGGCCGCGGTCCGCACCCCCTGGACGGCAACTGGGGCATCGTCGAGCCCTGGGTGGGCCTGGGCTTCGGTCTCGAACGGCTGATCATGGCGCGCGAGGGCTACCCCAACATCGAGCGCGCCGGCCGCAGCCTGAGCTACGTGAACGGCGTGCGGCTCAACATCTAGCCTCTCGCCGCCTTCAGGACGATCTTCGTGTCGGTCCAGCTCCGCTGATCCGGCGAGCTGATGTGGGCAAGGCGTCCTCGCACCCTCTCGGTCTCCTGCACGAAACGGTCGATGAGAAGGGTGTCCTCGATGACCACGAGTCGCCGGGTCGCGCGCGCCTATCTCAC